>CAYPLQ010000097.1:0-5215 GCA_964411605.1 uncultured archaeon
AAAAACCAATATCTAAAAAATAAAAAATTGTGGAAAAGAAAATTCAAGCTATTTTGAACAGTTTATGTCTAAGTAAAGCTACTTAAAATCGATTGAACTAGAATGACTTTTGAGTTTTAAAAAAATAATTAACGAACTAACAGAGTTGAATCAAAATTAGTGTGATCCAAAAACATAATTTGATTATCTCTTGTCTTAGAACGCATATTTAGTTTTAATATCAATTATGAACTAAATCTTCTTATATTATCAAAAACAGAGTATTAATAAATAGATAAGGTGTATTTATATGGATTTAGTAGAAATTTTGTCACAAAATATTCCTATATTAGATATAACTTATGGAAGAATACTTTTCGCAGTTTTAGTATTGGTTATTGGTTATTTTGCAGTAGCTCTTTTTGTTCGCTATATTCGTCATTCTATGAACAAAGCAGACTTATCTGAATTACTTATTGAATTTGTAAGCAGGATCACAAAGATACTTTTACTAATAGTTGTTTTGTTAGCGGCAGCAAGTGCACTTGGTTTCGATGTTGGGTCAGGATTAGTTAGTATTGCTGTAGTTTTTGGTTTCGTTATTGGTTTTGCTTTCCAAGACATACTTGGGAACTTAGCAGCAGGGTTCATGATTGCTCTGACAAAGCCCTTCAAAAAAGGAGACTATGTTGAAGTTACAGGAAATTCTGGCAAAATACAAAAAGTTGGTATAAGTAATACTACTTTACTAACAAATGATAATAAAAAAGTAATTATACCTAATTCGGAAGTCTGGGGGAACTCTATAACTAATTACACCGCAATGGATACACGTAGAATAGATTTAACCATCGGAATTGGATACGATGATGATATAGATAAAGCAATGAAAGTAGCTTCAAAAATATTGAGTAGCCATGAAAAGGTTTTAAAGGAGCCTATGCCATTGATAGCAACCAATGAATTAGGTGGATCAAGCGTAAACCTAATTGTTAGGCCCTGGGTTAAGACAAGTGACTATTGGCCAGTGAAACGAGAGTTACTAAAACTAATCAAGGAAAAATTTGAAGAAAAAGACATAGAATTACCTTACCCTCAAACAGATATTCACTTATATAAAGAAGAATAAAAAAACTAAATCAAAACCCCATACATAACTTCTCTGAAGTTTGTTAGTCTTTGGATCAGTGCATTAACTCTCATTTCGCTTATACCAGAAGCTTCAAGTCTACTCAAAAAATCCTTTAATATTTCTTTAAAGAAGGAATAAACGTTTTTTGATAAATTTTTTTATAAAAAATTTGTTGAAGACCGTCTTGTATGGATCTAGGAGGAATGAATCATTATATACCGCATTTTTTAACTACCTCCTCTATTGGAAGTGATTATTGTCTTTGTTTTACTTAAAAAAAATGAGAAGACTCCTCAGTGAAAAAATAAAAAACACCAAAAACTAATAACTGAAAATAAAGAGTTTTTTCTTGTTTTTGGTTTATTTCTCTATGTCGAGATAAAATATCTTTTTTCTCTGTAACTAGATTTCTTTTAAATAATTCCTATATTCATAATTATGAACACTATTTTTTCGGTTCATTGAATTTAGTCTGAAATAAATTTTTCAGTATCTCTAAGCGCTCAATGTTAATAGAAACCATTTTGTTTGGATCAATTTCTTTGATAATTTTTTTAGCTTGCAAAAAACATTTTTGGAAGCATAGATCTAGTACTTGAGGAAACCATGTATTCACAATACTGGAGTATTTTTCTATATTAGGATAGGGGAGAGAACCTTACTGCTTGCCATGCGGGTAGTTCACTATTCCTTTAATCTCTAGTTTTACTATTAAATTGGTGTGGTAAGTTCCCTAGCACTTTAACTCATATCTTCCCTTAAAGCGTAAACTCCTTTCTTTGTTAAATATAAGGTATCAGTTCAAAGGAAAGCAAAACACTTTCTTTAAGATAAGGGCTACAGAGAAGCTCATTATCTCCCTGAGGGCGAGTCATTTTAGGTTTTTTAGAACAAGTTTTTAGTTGATAATATAACATAAAGATATAAAATTTTGGAGGCTATAGCAATAAGGACTCTTTGATGTAGTTATTTATTTTTTTTGATCTTTATTTTTGTATTTGATATTTGGTTTAATCTGGATTTGGTGTCAAGACCTAATTCAGCTTCTGCTAGGTTAGCTATGATGATTGGTATAAAACAGTGACGAACGGAACCAGGTTTCATGAATTGTTTCATTTTTTTATGGTAAGTATCGGGTTTCAAGAGCTCCATTTTTGTTAGTTTAATTGTTTGTCCTAGGTTATCGCAAGATGTTTTTAATGAAATTTTTACGCCATCATCGGTTTTTTTTACTGATACCTCATGTTTTTGATCACATAAAGGTGTATCAATTGAGGCTTTAATAACCATCAGGAATTCACCTCCCATTTTTTTAAATTATTAATTTATTTTAAATAAATTTGAAATAAATGATTTTAATTATTCATCTAAAAATTCTTCTTCCTTGATCTTTGTTTTTTTGTGGGTTTGGATTAACCTTTAGTTCACATTTAGTCATTACATCTAAAACAGGTTTTACATATATTTGTGTTGGTTGGTTCAAGTTGCTGATGGCAATAAGGTGCCTGGGAAGGTCTATTCTCTCCCTAGCGAGTGGGAAGTACTGAAACAGGAGAGAATGGATATCTCTTCTGAATGAAAAAAGCTTTTTTGGTTTCAATGGTATTGTGGCTATGTCAAAAGACTTTGCTGGTTACTAAACTCTGTATATCACGCTCGATAAGCGGAATAGAATTGCTGGTAACCTTAATACCTCAAAGCGTGAGAAAATGTCATTTAAGTATAGCTTTATAGATTTTTGTTTCTAAATAATTGTAAATAATTTTTGAAAGAATATAATAGAATTATTTATTTTTTTATAGAGAAAACATAGGCTTTATCGTTTTCCATTATCAATTTAAACTTATTAGATTGAATAAATTTCTCTAATTCAATAGGCATAACACTATCTCTCCAATCAGGTGGTCTAGCACCATATTTTATCATTGTTTCAGTGATTAAAACAAATCCGTTATTTTGGTTTTTTAATTCACCAATCCATTCCCAACTATGTTGTGTTTCCGCTTCAACAACTCTACCAATAGTGACATCAGTAAAAATTTTTGTCTCTTTTTTTGAACTTAACCATTCAACTGCGTTATATTCTTCTGGGTAATATTGGACCTCATAACCAAAAGTATACTCAGGAGAAGGATACGAAGTTATTAAAAACAAGAACAAGAAAACACTTAATAATAAAATTTTTTTCTTGTCAAGTTTTGGTTTTTTGAATACCTGGGAAACAGAAATGGCTAATACTGGAATCAATACACCAAGTGGTCTATAGATTGGAATAGTTCCTTGGGTAAATGAACCTACCAAAATAAAAACGGATATTGATAAGAAAAATTCTCGTATAAAGTTCTTTTTTATCGAAAACACACCAATTAAAAATAAAATAATTGTTGGTGAATAATACAAAATCAATTTGGGCGTTAAGAAAAAATCAGTTGAAGGAACTTTAAAAATAGTGAAGTAAGAAAACCCACCAAACAACAAAAAAACAGAAATAATGGGAATATTACTAATTAAATTACTTATATTTGAATTAAAATCAATTAATTTGTTTAAAAATATCTTTTTTCCAAAAAAATCAAAAGAAAAGACTATAAAAATAAAAGAAAAAATCAAGAAAATTAAAAAAATCAATGGGTCTTTTGTTACCTGAAAAAATAAATTAAAGACTCTAGTGCTTAAATTAGTATTTAATATAAAAAATAATAACATTGATATAAAAATAAAGTCATAGAATAAATAAAATCTATTTTTTTCCCTGATTGAATAAAAAAATAGGAATATTCCAAAGATAGCAGCTGGAAAAGGATGGGATAAGATTAAAAGAATACTTAGAAGAACCACAGTCTTTTTATGGTTTTTTAGAGAAAAATAAATCAAGAAAAATAAAATCAATAATCCGAGAACTTCTGATTTAAAAACATTTTCAAGACCTAAAAAGATACAATTAGAGGCTGTTAAAAAACAAGCAATAAAGGCAGCAAATTCATCACCTGTAATCTCAAAAGATAAAAAAAATACCCCTATAGGTATAAGAGAGGCTAAAATTGAAGTGAAAACAGCAGCTTTTTTAGGCGTTTCTATACCCAATAAATCAGTTATAAAATAAAAAAAGGGATTATAATCATATATCAAATTAGAACCAAAAACACTCAAAGGATCTTTTAAAACATTTATTTTGGCTAAATCCCTTAAATAAAACCAAGTATCACAGTTTCTAGGTAAATGGTAGAGGAATAAAGGAATAGAGACTAAACAAAAAGAAATTACAAATGAATAAATTAAATACCTTTTCTCCAATAATACTCACCTCTTTTATTTTTATTTCTCAAATTTTGATGTTTCTTTTTATATCTAAGTGAAAACCCCCAATTTTTCAAGAAATTTTCCTTCTGGGAATCTTTTTATCAAAATATTTGAATCTTTTTTGATGTTGATAGATTTTAACTCAGTTCATACCTACTTTGAATTCACTCAACATTGGGTGCTTAAGTAATCATTTATTTTTATAGAAAACCCTCTCTTTAATTTCTTTTCCTGTCTTTAATGTTTTTTCGTTTTTCTTAGCCTAATATCTTGCATTTATTCATGTAACTTTATTAATAAATCAAAAATTATCTTATTGGAATTAATTCACGTCTTAATTTTTGCTTGAATCTAAAAACCTTTTATGTTATATTTTGGTTTTTACAGTATTTTTATTTATTATTCATAGTTCTCATTTTGTTGGGTGACAAGGTATCATGTGTAACTGGGAAGTATTGAGGAGAAATTTTTTCTATAAATTAAAGAATTCGCTGAAAAGCAAACAAATACTGTTCTTTGAGGTTTATCTTTCTGTTAAAGCATATCAATTACCATTGAATGAATTCATCAAGAAAAAATAAGATCTATTTTTAAATATTTGGTTTTGAAATAATTGAGATTAGTAATCTAGAAACACTTTATTAAATTTTTAATTAATATATAGGTATTTCATTCATTTAGAAGTATTAAAAAATATATCCCACCTATTATCAAGATAAATAGACCTGATATTCCTATTAATTCTAGTAACACAGCTAAAAAGCTTTGAGTAGGAGCATTATTTCTTGTAGCCAAAAAATGAAC
>CAYPLQ010000098.1:0-822 GCA_964411605.1 uncultured archaeon
CGTGGTTTTTCTCCAACATAAATTACAAATTCACCATCTTCGTTTATCAAAAAAGAAATAATGTTTTTATTTTTTATTTCCTCAATAGTTGTTCTCAGATTTTCCATATCTCCTTGAATTTTTTCTGTTATTATTTTGTAGTTATTTACTTCAATTGCTTCTTCAATTAATTTATTTCTTTTATAATGAGCTATTTCTTCTTTTAATTTATTTATTTCTTTTCCTCTCTCTTTCCATTCTTTAAAAAATCTTTTTGCTGTATTAGGGAGTTTTTCTGAGGGAACTGAAAAAACATCTGATGATTCTTTTAGTAATTTTTCTCTTTCATGAATACTTTCTATAGCTGCTTCACCTGCGGAAAAATTAATTCTTATAACCCCATCTTGGATACTTTCGGTTCCAAGGATCTTTATTGGACCAATGTTTCCTGTCTTACTGACATGTGTCCCTCCACAGGCCTGATAATTCCAGTCATTGACCTCAACTATCCTTATCTCTTTTCCCCTTGGAGCCCCGCCCTGGTAAAGTTCAAATCCATATTTTTCATGGGCCTCATTTCTATTTAACCACTGTTTTTTTACATCCACGTTTTTCATAACTCTTTGATTTGCTTTCCATTCTATTTCCTTTAATTCTTCTTCTGAAATACTTTTATAATGAGTTATATCTAGTCTTGCTTTATTTTCATTTAATTCAGAACCTGTTTGCCAGATATGGTTACCCAAAACTTCTTTAGATGCTCCTAATATCAAATGAGTTGCTGTATGATGTCTTTTGTGTTTTTTTCTTCTTTCTTCGTTGACTCTGCCCTCAATTACTTCG
>CAYPLQ010000098.1:832-5113 GCA_964411605.1 uncultured archaeon
TTTTTTTATTCCCTTCGCTTCTTCTAACTCATGCACAACTACTCCCTGATAATTCTGGACATCTGTGACCTCATAAATATCTTCTTCAGAAACCAATTTCCCTGTATCTGCTGGTTGACCTCCTCCTTCAGGATAAAAGAGAGTTTGATCTAAAACTACTTTGTTATCAAACGTATCCAATACTACGGACTCAAAGGAATAATCCTCGAGTTGGTTATAATACAGTAATTCGGTTTGAGGTAAGTCTTTGATTTCTTTAAATTTCTTTTTTTCTTTTTCTTCACTCGGTTTCTCATGTTTTTCAGCTACTTGTGAATAGAAATTCTCAGGGACATCGACATCTACTCCAAATACTTCGGCTACTTCTTGAGTTATTTCAGGTGGTATTCCATGGGTATCGTATAATTCAATCACCTTTTCTGGAGGAATAGCTTTTCCTTTTTCTTTATAATGTCTAGATGTCTTTTTTATTAATTTACGGCCTTTTTGAAGTGTTTTTTCATATTTTTCCTCTTCGTTATCCAATATATCTGATATGGTATTTTCTTTTTCTTTAAATTCTGGAAAATCTTCTTTTAAATCATCTAAATGAAGTGAAACAACTTCAAATAATGATTTATCGATATTTAAAGAATTCATTAATCTTAATGCTCTTCTTATTACCAACCTAGCTAAATAACCTGCTTTTACATTTGAAGGGACTATTCCATCTCCTAACATAAAAGTAATTGCTCTAGTATGATCTGCTAAAGCATATATGTTCTCTATTGGCTCTAATTTTTCTTTAAGTTCTTTAACTGACAAATTCATTCTTTGAGCAACTTTTTTCCTTAATTCTCTTAAACTCGAATCTGTATCAACGTCCATATATCCGGCTAATTTTGAGTGCTGAGCCAATATCTTCTGATATTCTTCATTATTAATATCTCGACTCAAGTCCGCCATCTCTATTAATTCTTCAACAACATCACCAAAAATAGCTTCATAAATAGTTGACGAACCCTTTGAAGCCCAAACAAATCTTTCTAACCCATAACCAGTATCAACTATTTGTTTATCCATTTTTCTGTATTTTTTTCCCTTAATACTGTATTCACCATTAGGATGCTCTTCCATATTCATGAAAACCAATGTAGATAACTCTAATCCACGTACAAGGACTTCAAATGCCGGTCCTGCATTACCTCCTCCTGCCCAGGGGTTTTCTTTATAAACTATTTCTTCTTTTGGTACTCCTAAATAAGTTAACAACTCTTGACATAATTCAAGTGTCTTATCTTTCCAATAAATATGTTTTTCTTCTGAATTAAAAGCGTGATGCGCCATCATTTCAAATGTAGTTAAGTGTCTTCCACTTTTACCCACGGAATCAATATCATCTAACCTTATACAGGGTTGACTAATAGTTAAAGGATTAGCAGGAGGTTGGACTTCTCCACTAGTAACATGTGGTTGAAAATCTGCTATTGAAGCTATAGTTAAAAAAATATCGTCTCTCCATCGTGCTATAACGGGGTGACGATGATATCTCTCATGGTTTCTTTCTTCAAAGAAATTCAAGAATTTTTCTCTCATCTCAGACAAACTATATTCTTTCTCAAAGGGTGAATTGTTTATAAAAGAATATTCATCACAAGGTGGGTCTCCACAAATTTCCCTATCCTCATCTAGGGCCCAAAAAAATGCTCCACATTCTTCACATTCTTTTCTTTTAAATCCATGATCCTTTAAGTAATCAAGCTGGTATTCTTCTTCTAATGACATGAATAAACAATCCAAAGCGTTTTTTTGTTCCTTTCTAATATATTTAACTGATTCTGGGAATCAAATTAATAGTTGTATTCAGCTTTTTCTCCCCATTTATCCAATGCTTTTCTTAGAGCTTGGTTCTTTTTTGAATATTCTTGTAATGAAATATCTTTTTTCCAAGCCATAATCGCTTGTTTCATTGCTTTAGCACCTTCTCTAGTTCCTTCAGGGTGACCGTGGATCCCACCACCAGCTTGAATCACACAGTTTACTCCATAATTATCTAAGTTCTTAGAAACCAACCCAGGATGAATTCCACCGGAAGCTACTGGCAAAATGGGTTTATGGCCAAACCATTTTTTTCTAAGAGCTTTTTTAGATTGATCTATCTCCTTTTTCTCACCATGCATTTTTCCATGATAGCTCCCTGTATGTAATTGGGTTCCCCCACATAATCTAACTAATTTAGAAATAGGGGCCATTGAAATTCCATGTTTTCTTTTTCTAGTAAAGGAAGCATGCATGGCTCTATGGACATGAACCGGTAAACCAATTGATTTAGAAACAGCTTTTAAAGTACTGAATCCTGCAGTTATGACATCAACCATTACCATGTTTCCTCCTTTATCTTCTACTAACTTAGCTCTCTCAACTGCTTTTTCTGTGTCAGCAGTTACATTACAGGCATAAAATGTTTCATGACCCGTTTCTTCTTTAGCTTTATCCAACTTATCCATTACTTCAACTATCCTTTCTTCCAGAGGATTAAATTCTTGACTCGTCAAGGTTTCATCATCTTTTACTAAATCCACACCACCCATAGCAGCTTCATAAGCTACTTCGGCGGTCTCTTTTGGAGGTAACCCAACTTTGGGTTTTATTATTGTTCCAAACATCGGACGATTTTCTGCATCCACTCTCTTTTTTATCTCCTCTATGCCTAAACTGGGTCCTGGAAAACTTCTTGCAATACTCTCAGAAAACTCTAAATCAAGTAATCTAACGTTTCTTAATGAAGACAACCCAAATAAGTTACCAGCAACCACGCTCAATATCTGAGGAAGGTTATTTTTTTCAAATAAATCATCAGGAAAATCAACTTTAACTAAATTGTTTTCTTGGTCAACAGACTTAACTTTAGCTGTTAAGTAATCTATTTCTTCTGGTTTTGTTTCTACATCTGTCCATGTTCCAGTAGATTCTTCTAAACCAATTGTTTCACCTGCTTTCCTAACTGAAAGCTCATCAGATTCAACAAAATATGTTGCAATTAAACTCATCAAATCACCTCATTTAGTTCCCAATCAAATTCTTCTCTTAAAACAAAATACGCCATATGGGGGGAAATTAACCCAATTTCAGTACAAATAATGTCAATGTATTCAGGTGGTGTGAAATCAAAAGCAGGGTTCCTTATTTTTATCCCCTCTTGAGGAGGGTCCCAGACCTCTCTTTCTGATCTCTCTTCTATCTCAATTAATTCTCCTGCAACTGTTCCGGGAGAAAATTTATAGGTCTCAGCTGCAACTAAGAAATCAACTCTTGCTTCTTCTGCAACTAAAGCAATTTGAGACGTACCTATTTTATTAGCAACTGCACCATTCGCCCCTATTGCGTCAGCACCTACTAAAACCAAATCCATGTCCTTCATAAAGTACCTAGCTGCTGAATCAACGATTTGAGTAACAGATATATTTTCTTCACTTAATTGTTTAGCAGTTAGACGTCCTTGGCATCTTGGTCGAGATTCAGTTGAGTAAACTTCAATTTGCTTCCCTTCTTGCTGAGTCTTTTTTAAAATAGATAAAACTGCTTGAGAGTTACAGTGAGTTAAAACCTTATATCCGTCTTCAATTCTTCCTGAACCAATATCCCCTATCTTTTCCTTCGCTTTTTCAGCTTTTTCAATAAAAGATTCTGAATTAGATATAACTTTTTCCTTGAGTTCTTTAACTGAATTAGCTTCCTCCAAACCAGAAAAAACCTTTCTTATAGCATTAGGTAAAGAAACTGCCGTTGGTCTTGATTCCAACAAAATATCTGCACTTTTTCTTAACTCTTCAAGACCTTCTTCAGTTGAAGAAACATTTAAATTATTTACTCTATCTCTGAGAGCTTTTGCTGTTGCTTTAGCAATTTCACCTGCTCCTCGTATCTCCATGTTTTCAATTTTTTCAGCAGCCTTTTCTACCTTCATCAAAATAAATATTTGTATTACGTTTCAATAGTTTTGTTGAATTCTATGTCAGAGAATATTGCTTTGATAGCTTCCTCTAAAGATCCTGCAAGCCAAAACATCAAAAATAATTTATTAAATATACTTAATTGGCAAAAAAAATCTTCAAAAAAAATTAAAAATGATTACTTTGTTAATGATAACTTATTTTTATTTAATACGGACAAAAAACAATTATACCTAGATAAAATAGATAAAACTATTGAAAAAATTATTAACATAGATAAAATTATTTTTCTCTCAAAACATAGTAGTGAAAACAATAAAAAAACTTTTTCTGTTCATGCACCAGGAAA
>CAYPLQ010000099.1:0-5107 GCA_964411605.1 uncultured archaeon
TTTATAGGTCTCTCGCCTATTTGGCTGGAGACGGGGCTGTCGTGAACCACCCCAAAACCAAGGCATCAATAACGAAACAAGGCTTAGATGATACAGAAAAAGTCCTCGGAAGCTCCCTCCTAACGAGTTAAACGAGTATAGGTGGGTGTAGTTCACTAACATGTATTAAAAAAATATTTTATTAAATAAAATTTACTCAAGTGGTTTTCTTAGATCTAATTTAAATATTTTGTCTTCACTTCGTTTTTTTGTTACTTCGAACCCTATCTTTTCAGCGGTCTTGATATAATCCTTAATTGATTGTTCATGTTCCTCCCATTTTACACCATAACCAGTTTCTATTTTTTGGTTAGAAAAAGTTATTTTGAGTGGAACAACAAAGACATCAGGTAAACCTCCCTCGTATTCTGGTATTTCAACATCCCAGATTTTAAATAAGCCATTTGGTCTTAAAACCCTAAAAATTTCTTTTAAAACTTTAAAACGTTCATTTTTAGGGATATACATTAAGGTAAAAAAAGAGGTAACATAATTAAATGATTTCTCTAAGAATTTTAAGTCTCTTGCATCCATTAAAATATTCAAAGCACTAGAATGAGCTTTAACGGCTTCTAGTAGTTCTTTTTTATTTTTATCTATAGAAATTACTTTCTCCCCTAAAAATCTACCAATAATTCCTTCGCCACCACCACCTATATCCAAAACAAAGTCTTGAGGATCAAATTTTTCTAATCTAATTTTTTGCATAGAAACTTGTTTTAATCTTTTTTCTTCCATAATTCACATCTAAGAAACAAAATAGATATACATACATATAAAATTTAAAACAAAAAATGGTTTTAATGATTGTTGATTCTAAATAAACAATTTAATTTTAGTTAATTATAAAAAAAATTATAAATAAGATCTGCGGTAATAAATAACTCCTAGAAATCATTCAATAAATGAGGCAAATAATCAATTGAAAGAATACCAAAAATGTGAACATCTTTCTACCAAATAAAGAAATTAATAAGAGTTTTTCTAAATATATTTCAAATAAAAACTTTTTCAAAAAAAATAAATGGAAGAATTAATTTCGAAGATATTTTGTGAATAATTAAAAATTAATTAATTCATATTTTTATATTAGGGAAGCAAAGTGAGATAATTATAGGAGCTTTATTCAGTAATAGTATTTAAAGACATAATATACATAGAGGAGTTTTTTCGAAGATATCTATATTAATTAATTACTTAAAAAATCCTTGCTGATAGGGTGAAGAGATATGGATAAGGAATTAAAGATTTTGTTGTATGTGGTTATTGGTTTGGTGATTGGAGCTATTTTAGGTGGTGCCATAAACTACGGTTCTTCTTGGAGAATGATGGATGGTATGATGATGGGTGGAGGAACATGGATATGGTTGATCCTCGTCCCATTACTTATAATAGTCATTTTTTTAGCCTTTAGTCGAGAAGAAAAAGAATCAGATAGAGATAAGGCTTTAGAAATACTTAGAGAAAAGTATGCTGAGGGAGAGATCACTGAAGAGGAATTCGAAGAAAAAAAGAAAAAACTCCAATAACCTATTTTTTATTTTTTCATACTTATTATGTACTCAATTTTTTCTTTTTGGTCTTTAAATCCCTTTCTTTTGAAAAAAATTGGTTCTTTGTTTTTTTCTTTTTTTGTTAATTGTGCGTGTCTCAGAGCTATTCCCATGTCAATGTAGTTAAGTTGTTTTAAATTACCTATTTTTTTAAGTAATCTTTTAACTAAGCCCTTATTTGATAAATAGAAATCAATTCTTTTTTCTTTTATTTTGAATCTCCAAGGTTGTTGGTTCACTGCTGAGGGTGAATACCTAACATGTTCTAAGATATATTTGTCTAATTGATTAGGCACTCCCTCAATTATTAATTCGTTTAAGTTTTTTCTATTTGGATTATTTTGCCTATGGGCTTTATTTTTTGCTTTTCCAATCGCAATCAATGCTGTTGGGGTCGTGTTCAGTTCTAATTTATTCATTATCCCTTCTTTGTCCCCAACCTTACCGATCCAACATGTTCCTAGGTTCTTCTTAGTTAGCTCCAAAACAATTTTTTCTCCAAAATACCCTATATCTATTAGTTCTTCTTCACTGTCATTGGTTGATAGAACTAAATAATAAGGTGATTTAATTTTTCCGTAATCACCTATTATTCCACCCACCTTGTTATCTATTTTTTTTCTTTCAATTAATTCAGCATCTATTTTTGACTTAAATAACGTATTTGTTTTACTGATCTGCTCCTCAATTGAGTCAAGTGTTTCTTTATTTAATTTCTCATCTAAATATTTTCTTGTTGATTTTCTTTTCTTTATAGCTTCTCTATAATCCATATTTATTTCTCCAAACCATTTTTTTGGTCTTTAAGGTTACTTAATATCTTTTTTAAGTAATGAATTAATTTTTCTCTTTCTTTTTCATCGAAATCCTGAAGCATCATTTTTTCTGATTTTTTATGGATTTCTTGTATAACTTTTTCTATTTCTGATGACTTATCTGTTAAATAAATCAAATTTGCTCTTCTATCATCACTTTTTTTGGTTTTTCGAAGATATCCTTTTTTTATTAAATCATTTATTGTTTTAGATAATGTTGACTTCGAAACTGGGAGTTTTTTTAGTAATTGTTTTTGGGTTAAACCATCACCATGTTTTATTAATTTAATTAAAACAGGTAATTCACTTGCTTTTAAATCATAGGGTCTTAGAAAGTGCTTTAATTCTTTGATTAATTCTTTATGAATCTTTTTTTGAAGAGTAATAATTGATTCTTTTTCCATTTTTTTCACCAATTTCTTATTTTGCTTGAGAACTTGTTGCTATCCTAATTGTGTAAACAGCTAGGCCTCCAAAGACTAAGATAAATCCTAATAAGATTATTACTGATGGAATAACTGTGTTCCACATTCCATTAAATGAAGTTATATCTAAGACCGTCATTACGTCTTTTCCTAATGTAATTGCTCTAGCTGCATCAACTCCATAAGTAACTGGGTTAAATTTCCCAAAAACCTGTATCCAATTTGGCAGAATCTCTATTGGCAAGAATGCGCTAGAGAGGAATAGTAATGGAAACATAATGGGCATCATTATTGACTGCATTGCTTCTTGGTCTTTCGTAATCATTGAGATAGTGGTTGTTATAGAAATAAATACCATTGAGAACAATAAACCAATTGCTATTATTCCAAATATCCCTAATATCCCAGTTGTTATTTCAGCTCCAATCAAAATACCTAAAACAAGAATTATTGCGATTTGAACTGCTATCCTAAGTAATTCCGAAAACGTTTTCCCTAAGAAAACAGCAGTCGTGCTCATTGGAGAAACCATGACTTTCTCAAAAATACCTTCTTCTATGTCTCTAACTAAACCAATCCCAGAAGCCATTCCTGTCATCACTGCTACTTGCATAGCGATAGCAGGTAATAAAAACGTGATGTACTCAATATCTCCTCCAAGAAGCTGAGATATTGGGTTTGAGACGATTTTTCCAAATAATTCAGTAAAGAGTAACAAGAAAAGAATCGGTTGCAATAAATTCATAACAACTGTATGAGGGCTTCTGAGAAATTTAAGTAACCAGCGCTTAAAGTTAGCAAACGTGTCACCAACAAAGGTGTTACTTGAGCGAAAAAATTCCCTCGCCTCATCGTTATTGGTTTTTTGTTTTTTAGAATAACTCATTTCTTCTTCCTTCTTTTTGAGTTTGATCGCTTGATTCTATTTTTTCACCTGTTATTGTGAGAAATACGTCATCTAGATTTGGTTCGTGTAAATTGAATCCTTCAATCTTAATTCCTTGATTTTTTAGTTTTGTCAGGTAATCTGGTCCTAGTTCCCTTATTTGGTTTGACATCAATTTTAGGGTTTCATTGTTGTATTTGATTTGGACGTTATCGAAGAAACCATTTTTTTCAGCAATTTTTTGTGCCTTTTTTCTTGAATCTTTATTGAAGAAACTTATTTCGAGTATGTGGCCTCCAACTTGTTTTTTTAGTTCTTTTGGTGATCCCGTAGAAATTATTTCTCCATTTTGTATTACAGCGAGTTTGTCACACAATTGATCTGCTTCTTCTAAGTATTGTGTTGTTAGAAAAATTGTTCTTCCTTTATTGTTTATGTCTTTGAAGTAATTCCATAGCTTTTTTCGTGATTTTGGATCTAATCCAGTTGTTGGTTCGTCTAGGAAAACTAGTGGTGGTTCGTGAACTAAGGCTGTTGCGACATCTAAGCGTTTTTTCATTCCACCAGAAAAACCTTTTACTCTTTTTTTAGCTACTTCTTTTAGTTCTACGAGTTCGAGTAATTCATTTATTCTTTTTTCTCTATCTTGTTTGGGTACTCCATAGGCTTCGCAGGCATATCTTAGATTTTCTTTTGCTGTTAGTTCTTCATCAACGCTTGTTTCTTGTGCCATGTAACCTATTGTTTCTCTGATAGCTTGTGGTTGTTTTTTTATGTCGTAGCCATTTATTTGGGCACTTCCTTTTGTAGGTTTTAGTAGAGTTACTAGTATTTTTATGAAAGTTGTTTTTCCTGCTCCGTTGGGTCCAAGGAATCCAAAGAATTCTCCTCTAGGCACTTTTAGGGATATCCCATTCACTGCATTTGTTCCATCACTGTATGTGAGGTGTAGGTTTTGTGTTTGTCCCTTATTTCTGAACATATAATAGTTTCATGTCGAACTAAAACAATAAAAGTTTCGTACGAAACTAAAAAATATTTTCTAAAAATTCTTTAAAGGCCTATGAATTCATTTAAAACCAAATAACTACTTTAAATTCACTTCATCTTGTTCTTCATTAAAACTATAGGTTTTAGATATAAATAGATAAGTAAAGATAACAAAAGAATGACAAACCAAAAAGAAAAATCTCCCGCCTGGTATAGATTTTTCGGAATAAAAGAATACTTATTAATACTTCATTTTCCTTTTACTTCTGTAGTGATTAGTTATGTCATAATTGGAGGTATTTTAGCAAAAAAAAAACAGATTTATTTCTATTGACTTTATCAATACTAATTGTTTTTTCTTTACTACAATCCGCCCATTTTCTTGATGAAGCCTATGAT
>CAYPLQ010000100.1:0-5067 GCA_964411605.1 uncultured archaeon
CTACTCTTGTCCTGAAGGACAAAGGGCTTTAGGAGAAGTTTGAATTTGGTTCTTATTTATGTTTGAGCCGTATCTTAACCCAATGGGTTTCCTTATTCTTCTCCGGCAGCTCCCCACTACCACTAAACCCGTTTCTAGCCTACACAATACACCTATTCGATACCAGAGTCCAAGTAATTAGCCAAATATCTCAAATACAAAGGGATTACTTTTTGTTTAAAAAAAGGCAAAGAAAAGCCAACCAACTGCTAGTTAAGTTTTAATTGATATTGAAAACTACTTAAACATTGTAGTGATTTATCCTCTACCTAATCAGAGATTAGAAAAAGGTCCTCTCAACCTATAAGAGATAATAAATAAAAAAAGTAGTGAGAATTAGTTGACTTCTTTAAGTTTTGGTTCAGCCACGAATTCATATCTTGTTCCGCAGTTATCGCAAACCAATCCTATTCCCTTAGAATCGTTTATAAAACCTAGGAAACCTGTTTTTTTGCATTCAGGACATTCCTTTGGTTCATCAACTACATCAGACATAGAAATAACTGATTTAAGTGCCACTTATTTCACATCCTGGGGGGTATATGAAACTCTGAGGAGATACCATAAAAAGTTTATTGATGATTTCTTGATTCAATGCTTTCTGGGAATTTATTGACTTCTCCAATAATTGTCTTCATATCATTTATTTTTAGAACTAAATCTTTTCCTACAAACTTTAAAACCATGTTTTTTTTATTATAATTAATTGAATTATTTTCTTTGATTAAAATTGTCGTATTTAACCAATTATTTTTTGTTTTAAGTAATAATGAGTTATTTTTTAGGTATTTTATTTCTAGAGAAGAATTATTTATACTTAATCCTGTTCCCTTAAAGTCTGAGATAAATAAATTCTTCTTTTCATCCTTCTTCGATATCCAAATGCTTTTAGTTTTGTTTCCATTAATTGATTTAAAACTTAATTGATTGACAGTGATTTTCTTATCGTAAAAAACATTTCCTACGTAAAAAATATGCTTAGAGTCATGATCCAATTCTTTATCGGAGACAATTAAAGCATATATGTTTTTGTTTTTATTATAAACCAATAATCCATTATTTTTTTCGTACCAAAAAACATAGTCTCCATATCGTGCTGAATTATTTATTGGAGACGTAGGTTGACTAATTGATGTTGAAACAAACATAAAAGTTGACATAAAAATTAAAATAACTAATAAGAGAGCTAAATAAACTCTATGATCCTGAAACAATGAAATTATTTTACCTAAGCCTTTGCTTTTATCTCCCAAATAACTGAAATTAATTTCTCGATAAGTTCCCCAAAATTGTGATGAAAGAAATGCTATCATTAGTAAAAAAATAAACCCTGCTCCACTGAATAAAACAAATTTTGTTTGATATTCAATCTTGAATAACCAATCTAATCCTTTTGATAACCCTAAAATTATGATTGCGAAAAAAACATGACTTGGATTAGGTTTCATTTCTTTTTTACTGTCTTTTGTAAAAAATAAAAACAAACCAAACAATATTCCTGTTAAAAAACCAATTACATGGGCCCAAACCCCTAAATTAACCCAAATTGGTTTTGTTAGCTCTAAACCTGTTTTTGAAATTGTTATAGGGTCACTAAAAGCTCTTAATGCGTTTTCAATGATTATTTCTATTAAATAAATAGTTATTGCCAATATTGGTTTCAAAATAATTATCAATCCCAGAATTGCAAAAAATACTCCAGAAAAACCTATTCCTAAAGGAGAAGAAATAGAATTAAAAACACCTATAAGTATCCAAGTTAAAGGAAACAAAAACATCGCCCTTATCCAAGGCGTAGAAAAAATTTTTTCTAACCCCCTAAAATAAAAATTAGTTCCTTTTAAGTATTTGATTAAATCAGTTTGTTTTTTATTTGTCACAAAAATTAATTCGGCGAATGGAGCAAATAGAGCAGTTCCAAATAAATTCGAAAATAGATGTGAAGGCCCAACATGAGTTAATGCCCCTATTAATGTTCCAATGAAATTAAAAAAACCAGCAGAAGTGAAAGGTAACCAAAGAGGATTTTGGAAGTGCCAAAGCCCTTTTTGAATAAAAAGATAAACAAATAAGTTAATTAATATCAATATAATTGTTCCAATTGGGAGTGAAAGAAATAAATTTTCCTTAAATTCCTTTTTTAGTTTATAAAATAAGTCTTTTTTTTCTTTTTTAAAATAAATTAATAAAAAACCAAAAGAAATTAAAATAAATAATCTAAAAACAGTTTCTAACATTATTTTTTCATGATATTAATTCCGCTAGAACCAGCAACAAATACTTCATCAACTAAATCAATAAATAATCCATGTTCAATAACGCCTACAAGGTCATTTAATTCATTATTAAGATTATCAGGATTACTTATTAATCCGAAATCTGTGTCAACTACGAAATTACCATTATCCGTAATCAAAGGACCATCTTTTCTTAAAGACTCTCTCAAAACTGGTTCTGAATTCATTTTATTTTTTAAATAATCCATAACTGGTTTATATGAAAAAGGATGGACCTCAATAGGGATAGGATCCTTTAACGTATCAGTGAGTTTTGTTTCATCTATTATGCAAATAAATTTATTTGAATAAGAAGCCAAGATTTTTTCCCTAAAGTGAGCCGCACCTCCTCCTTTCACAAGATTTAATTCCTCATCAACTTGATCTGCTCCATCAATACATAAATCTATTTCATCGACATCGTCCATTTCCCTTACATAAATACCTTGTTTCTTTGCCTTATGTTTCGTTTCAAAAGAAGAGCAAACTGCTTCTATTTTTGTTTTTTTTTCTTCAATTTTTTTACCTATCTCTTCAATTAAATAAGAAACAGTTGAACCTGTTCCTAATCCAATAACCATGTTGTCTTCGATTAAATCACTTGCACTTTCAGCAACTGCTTTTTTTTGTTCCTCATTTCCTTCTTTTTTAATATTCAATAAAACCACCTTTCCGGGATCTGTGTATTAAAAAACGCACTTTAATCTAATTCTTCTTAATTAGTTCTGTAACCTCAAAACCCTAATTATTTAGGGCAAAATATCTTCTTTATTTAATTCAACTTCAGCTGTCATAGTTAAAGAAATAGGTGTTATAGAAACATGGTTTTGATTTAATACGACATCTACATCACTTCCTTTCTCAACATCCTCTATATGGCCTCCGTCTATCCAAAAATAAGGCCTTCCTCTCGGGTCTTTTCGTTCGTCAACGCTTGTATCAAATACTTTTTTTGCTAATTTAGTTATCTCTATAGGAGTTTCTTCTGTTGCATCTTCAGGGACATTTAGATTAAGGACATCAACATCTTCAGGAAACCCATTTTTTTGTATTCCACTAACTAATTTATTTAAAATTTTTTTAGGGTATTCAAGGTCAACATCGATTCTGCCTTCATGGAACTTATTTCCTTCATCTCTTAATTTAACAGAAGCAGCTATAGCAGGAACACCTTGTGTTGAAGCTTCCAATGCCGCTCCTATAGTTCCTGAAGTTGTTACAGCTTCTGTACTTAGGTTTTCACCTAAATTAAGACCTGAAACCACTAAATCAGGTTCTTTTTTTAAAATAGATTTTATTCCTAAAATAACAGAATCAGCTGGTGTTCCTCCTACTGAATAAGCTGTTTGGTTAAATGCAGTTACTTCAGAAACCCTAATAGGTTCAAATAATGATATTGCTTGCCCTATACCACTTTTCTGGGTTGAAGGTGCAACTAAATTTGTACTATGATTTTTTAATAAGGCATCGTTAGCTGCTTTAAGTCCTGTTGAATAAATACCGTCATCGTTTGTTAAAAGTATATTCATTAAAAAACAATTTCATTTTTAGAAATAAACATTTTTGTAATTTTTTTATCTAGGAGTGTGGGGAGTAAGCCCCCTTCTGTTCCCCTTCTAGGTTGAAGGCATTCAGCTTAGCGTCCTACCTGGGATAAGGCCGAGCTACCCATAACCCATCTTGGACTTGCACCAGAGGAGTTTCGCCGTTTCATCGATTCCTATTCCATCAAGGTTCAGCAATTTCTAATTGCTTCATAACTAAGAATAGGACGTGTCGTTTCTGTGCCAGAGCTGGATTTCTCAACCCAAACCATTTCGGTTTCCTCTTACTCGGAAGTGGGGGGACTTTCCTCACAAAAGAATGCGGAAGCCTTCCTCCCACTCTCCTAGATAAATCTATTTGTCTCTGAGAGAATTAATCAAAAATCATTTTGAATTAACAAAACCTTAGCTTACTTCAAAAAAATTCTTTGATTAAAAATAATTGATTAAAGATAAGTTATGTGAAAGGTAAAAGGGGCCGACGGCGCACAACCAATTAGTCCGTCTTTAACGATCAGCTCGCCTCGTTCGTTGGGCAAAGCCCGCTGAACAAAGCTCACTGATCTGGACGGGCCATTGGTTACCCTCTGCCAAAGGGCTACCTCTCCCGTGAGTTCACACATCACGGTACTGGGCAGAACGTGGATGGGCTTAACTTCCGGGTTCGAAATGAGTCCGGGTGTGGCCCCATCACTTTGGCCGTCGTACCCCAAAGGAAATTAATTACTTAATTATACAAAGAGCCAAGGCCCGGATTTGAACCGGGGAAAAGGCGGCTAACTACTCTTATCTGCAGGCCGCTGCATTACCACTCTGCCACCTTGGCACCTAAATAATTATTCATCTCACAGTTCAGATATCGTCTGAGGATAGGTACTCGTGGAAAAACTGGCCAGACATTAGTAGCCGCGGACTGAACATCTCGCCTAAAAAGGCTTGATGCTTACATCCCGGCCCTATTAACCTCCTCTTTTAGAAGGGTCCTTTACAGCTAACTGATTTTAAGAGCGGCTTCAGGCTTAGATGCTTTCAGCCCTTATCCGCTGGCACGTAGCTGCGCGGCTCTGCTCTTTCGAACAACCGCTAAACCAGTGGTGCCGATGGCTCGTTCCTCTCGTACTGGAGCCACCTTCCTCTCAGTTAGCAGTACACCCCCAATAGATAGCAACCGACCTGTCTCACGACGGTCTAAACCCAGCTCACGATCT
>CAYPLQ010000101.1:0-5002 GCA_964411605.1 uncultured archaeon
GTATGGAATTAATACTTGAAAGAATGAAAAAAAACGAAAAAAAACTGAAAGACATAATATCACGTACAATACCAGAGATCCCAAAAGAAAGAGATTGTTCATGTCAAAAAGCCTTAAAAAATGCCATAACAACTGAAAAAGAATTTATTCCACAAGAAACTAAGAAAAAGTTAAATGCCATAATTAAAAAATATTTATAGGGTTTTAAATGCCTGATTTAGTTTTAAAAAATGGTTTAGTGATACCTGTAACTTCGGAACCTAAAAAAGCAGATATTGTGATAGAAAATGGAGAAATAATAGAAATAAATGAGTCAAAAGAGAAAGAATATGAAGGAAAGGAATTAGACTTAAAGAATAAGGCTATTTTACCAGGTTTAATAAACACCCATACACATGCTTCAATGTCATTGCTAAGAGGTGTAGCAGACGACTTAAATCTAAAAAATTGGTTAAAGAAACTAAGACCCTTAGAATCGGAGATGAATAGAGAAGACATTTATTCAGGAGCTTTATTAAGTTGTTTGGAAATGGTTAAAAATGGAATAACACATTTTTCAGATATGTATTTTTACATGGACGAAGTTGCCGAAGCGGCCAAAGAAATCGGAATGAGGGCTGATTTAGGGTATGGAATGGTTACAATAGATAAAGACCAAGAAGGAATAGATAAAGAACTAGAGAAGGGTTTAGATTTTTTCAGAAAAAACAGAAATAGTGATTTAATCGATACATTCATAGCACCTCACTCAGTTTCAACTTGTTCGAGGGAGTTTTTAGAAAGAATATCTGAGATAAAAAATGCTAAAATACAGATGCATGTTGCTGAAACAGAAGAAGAATATAAAGAATGTAAAAATAAATATAATAAAACAGTTTTTGAGTTATTAGATGAAGTAAATTTGTTAAAACATGATTTTTTAGCTTCTCATTGTGTTCATGTTAAAGAAAAAGATTTAATCTTAATGAAAGAAAATGACATCAAAGTCTCCCATAATCCAAACAGTAATATGAAATTAGCTTCGGGTGTAGCTCCAATCCAAGAGATGTTAAATAGGGGTATTGATGTTTCATTAGGAACCGATGGCGCGGCATCAAATAATTCCCTTGATTTATTTCAAGAAATGAAAAATGCGTCTCTATTACAGAAAATAAAAAATAAGGATGCTTCAGCTGTAAAAGCGAAAGAAATTCTTGAAATGGCAACAATTAATGGGGCGAAGGCTTTGGGTAAAGATCATCAACTCGGATCAATTGAGGAAGGAAAGAAGGCAGACTTGGTGACGATAAATTTAAATAATCCTTCGATTAACCCAAAAAATAATTTGATTTCTAATATAGTTTATTCGGGAAATAATGGATTAGTAGACTCTGTGATAGTTAATGGAGAATTAATAGTTCATAATAAAAAATTACAAAAAATAAATGGATCTGAGATTATAAAAAAAGCTAAAAAAAGTAATAAACGATTAAAGAAGATGATAAGATGATTGAAAAAGGAAAAAAGAAGATTAAATGGGCTCAAAACAATATGCCAGTTCTAGAAAAAATAAAAGAAGATTTCAATGAACAGAAACCACTAAAAGATCTAAATATTGGAATGGCTCTACATGTAGAACCAAAAACTGCTGTTTTGGTGAAAACACTAGCAAGAGGAGGAGCAAATATCTCAATTACAGGATGTAATCCATTAAGCACACAAGATGATGTTTCTAAGGCATTAAATCAAATCAAGAACATAGATAGCTTTGCTGAAAGGGGAGTGAATAGAAAACAATACTATAAAAAAATAGATAAAGTACTTGATTCAAAACCCCGAATCACAGTAGATGATGGTGGCGACTTAGTTTTTAGAATCCATTCAAAAAGAGAAGAATTAATCAATAAAATGATAGGAGGTACAGAAGAAACAACAACAGGTGTAAATAGACTTAATTCGATGTCAAAGGAAGGAGAACTAAAGTACCCAATAATAGCGGTTAATGATACACCAATGAAAAGACACTTTGACAATGTCCATGGAACAGGTGAATCCACACTATCTTCCATAATGGCAACAACCAATTTACAAATCAGTGGAAAGACATTTATAGTAGCAGGATATGGTTATTGCGGAAAAGGAGTTGCTAAAAAAGCTAAGTCATTAGGTGCAAAAACTATAATAACAGAGGTAGATCCAAGAAAAGCTCTTGAAGCCACAATGGATGGTTTCGAAGTAAAACCAATGATGGAAGCAATTAAAAAAGCAGATTTCGTTGTTACAACAACAGGAAATAGAGATGTTATAAGAGAAAAACATTTAAGAAAAATTAAAGATGGAGCAGTATTAGCTAATTCAGGGCACTTCAATGTTGAAATAGATTTGGAAGCCGCTGAAGAATTGGCTAGTGAAAGAAAAGAAATCAGAGAAGGAATAATGGAATATAAGATAAATGAGAACAAAAGATTCTATGTATTGGCTGAAGGAAGATTAGTGAATCTGGCATCTCCAAAAGGATATGGTCACCCAATCGAGGTAATGGATTTAAGTTTCTCTTTACAGGCTCTTTCAATAAAATACCTAAATAAAAACCCTGATTTAAAAGAAGGAGTTCATGAAGTTCCTCAAGAAATCGATAAAAAAGTAGCGCAAATAAAACTTGATACCATGGGTATAGAAATAGATAAATTGACAAATAAACAAAAACAGTATCTCTCATCCTGGAAAACTGGAACATAAATAGATTAAATAATTTGTGAAAAAATGAAGAAACAAGAAATTTGGATAGAAAAATATAGACCCGAAAATCTTGATGAAGTGGTCGGTCAAGAAGAAGTTACAAAGAGATTAAAATCCTACGTTAAAAACAAAAATCTTCCACATCTCTTATTCGCAGGACCACCAGGAACAGGGAAAACAGCTTCAGCCGTTGCCATTGCAAAGGAATTATATGGTGAAGATTGGAGATCGAATTTCAGTGAACTAAACGCCAGTGATGAAAGAGGAATAGACGTTGTTAGGGGAAAAATCAAGAATTTTGCTAGATCAACTACAATTGGAGACGCGGAGTTCAAGATAATTTTTTTAGATGAAGCAGATTCTTTAACAGATGATGCTCAATCAGCATTAAGAAGAACAATGGAAAGATATAGTGACGGTGCAAGATTCATATTGAGCGCTAATTATTCTTCTAAAATAATTGAACCTATACAATCTAGAACAGCTGTATTTAGGTTTTCAAGATTAAGTGATGAAGCGATCAAGAAAGGAATAAAGAATATTTTTAATCAAGAAAACCTAAAAACAACACAAGAAGCATTAGACGCGTTAATTTATGTTTCTGATGGAGATATGCGTAGAGCAATAAATACATTACAATCAGCAGCCTCTCTCAATAAAGAAATAAATGAAGAAGACATATATCAGATTTCATCAAAAGCTAGGCCTGGTGAAATAAGAGAATTATTGAAAAAAGCACTAAAAGGAGAATTTGATGAATCTAGAGAGGACTTAGAAAAATTAATGGAGAAAAGAGGAATAGCTGGTGAGGACATAATAAAACAATTACATAGAACAGCTCTAGAGTTAGATATAGAGGATTCTAAAAAAATAGATTTAATTGATAGAATAGGGGATGTAGAATACTACATAATTGAAGGAGCCAACAGTCGTTTACAAATAGAATCAATTTTGGCTAGGTTAAGCAAATTATGAAAATAAACATCAAAGAAAAAATATTTGATTTAAATAAAACTCTTTATAGTGGCAAAACACATCAATTCTTTTTTTATAAAAAAAACAAAGCTCATTATGGTTTTTTAAGAGAAAAAAGTAAGTACAGACCAATCAAGATAAAACAAAAAAAAGGGAAACTAAAAATTAAAACCAAAGCCACGAACGAAAAAATAAGAGAGTTCTTAGGGCTAAATGATGAACTAAAAAAAATCTATGAAAAAATAAATACAGATAAAACACTAGAAAAATCAATAAATCAAAACAAAGGCTTGAGAATAACAAAAACAAATCCTTTATTAACTATATTGATATTTATATCCTCTTCTAATAATTCTATGCGAAATATAAAGAATTTTTTAAATATCTTGAGAAAAAGGTTTGGAAAAAAAGCTGAATTAGATAATAAAGAATTTTATTTACCACCTAGTCCAAAAAAATTATTTAATCTTGAAGAAAAGGATTTTAGAGAATGTAAAGCAGGTTATAGAGCAGAATACATGGAAAAGAGCTTTGATTTCTTAAAAGATAATTATAATAGACTAAATGAATTCAATAAGATGGAACATCACGAGATCAAAGAAGAATTAAAAAAACTTCATGGCGTAGGAGAAAAGGTTGCTGATTGTATTTCTCTTTTTGCATATAAAAACTTAGAGGCGTTTCCGATAGACACGCATATCAGGAGTTTGATGAAAAAAAAGTACTTGAACGAAAAGGCTAGTGATGGAGCAATCAAAGAGTTTGCAAGAGACAATTGGGGAGAATATGCCGGTTACGCTCAACAATATCTCTATAAACAAAAAACATCTTAATTCTCTTTAAAAAAATAAATAGGAAATTAAATCCATTAAAACATTAATTTTTAGGAATGATTTGCCTTAATAATTAAAAATAATTTATAGTAGAGTGAGCACCACATAGCTTTCCAGAGACCTACTTTAAGTATTAATACTTAATTTAAGAAATATTTTAGAAATTTTAAATTGATTTAAAACTATGGCTAATTTATGTCCTCCTTTTTGAAAAGTACAAGAAATCTAGAAATCACAACTTAAGTTTCTATAAAAAAAAGAAAAATTGTTTTTGGTTAAATTTATGCTGCCTTCAATTTTTTACCACAGACAGAACATTTTCCATCTTTTGTTATCTTGGGTTGTTCATCTACCTCTTTTTTGCATATTCCACATTTTGGCAATTTCCTCACCTCTATTTTATTTGGTTTTCAACGCTATTATCATTGATTTAATAGTATATAATTATGTCGATAAAAAAAATAATTTTTTTAAAA
>CAYPLQ010000102.1:0-4936 GCA_964411605.1 uncultured archaeon
TATGGGTGATGTTTCTTTAGCGATCTTCTTCAAAAAAATGCTTGAGGAAAAGAATGGAAATAAGGTGGTTACTCCAGTTAGTTCTGGAAAAAAAGTAACCGCTCCTGTTGAAGAATTGGGTGGTGAGGTTGTTTGGACAAAAGTTGGTTCTACGACAGTTGCTAGAAAAATGATTGAATTAGGCGAAGAATGTGTTTGTGGTGGAGAAGAAAATGGAGGCGTGATTTTCCCGGATTTCCAATACTGCCGAGATGGAGCACTAACAGCAGCAAAAATGATAGAAACATTAGTAAAAACAAATAAATCACTATCAGAACACGCAAGAGAATTACCTAGTTATGAACACGTCAAAACAAAGACAGAAGCTAAAAACAAACAAAAAACAATGAAAAAAGTCTTCGAAAAAATAAAAGACATGGGTGAATCAACTCAAACAATTGACGGAGCCAAGATCTTTTTTAGAGATAGCTGGATCCTAATAAGGCCATCAGGTACAGAACCAGTTATTAGGGTTTTCACAGAAGCAAAATCCCTAGAAAAAGCAAAAGAATTAGCTCGAAAAGGATTAAGCATAGTTGAGGAATCCAAGGAAGAGGCAAAATAAGATGTATGACAAGGTCTTAGTAACTGGTTCTGCAGGATTCATTGGTTACCACTTAGTGCAGCGATTACTTAAGGAAGGCAAAGAAGTTGTTGGAATCGATAACTTAATGAATGGAAAAAAAAAGAACATCTTAGACATAGAAAACGAAAAATATGAGTTCTATCAAAGAGATGTTCGAGAAAGAACTGATATTAGAGAAGTTATTCAAGGATGTGACGCTGTTTTTCATTTAGCTGCACAATCAAGCGTACCCAAATCAACTGAATCAATTGATCAAGATAGAGTAATTAACTTAGAAGGAACAATAAATGTTCTCAAGGAAGCAAGACAACACAATGCAAAAGTAGTTTTCGCCTCAACATCAACTGTATATGGAAAACCAAACCAAGTACCTACCCCAGAAACTGAGTGCCTTGAACCAATTAGTTTCTATGGAGCATCAAAGACCTCAGCAGAAGCATATTGCTTCGCAATGAACGGAACACATAACTTACCAACTGTTTCACTAAGACTCTATAACGCCTATGGACCACGAAACACTAAGGGCGTGATGTATGACTTCTTCGAGAAACTAAATAAAGACCCAAATAAACTAAAGATCCTGGGAACCGGAGAACAAACCAAGGACTACATATACATCGGTGACGTCATAGATGCATTCATAACTGCATTAAAAAAAGGAAAAGGTGGTGAAGCATACAACGTTGGCAGTGGCAAATCCATTAGCGTCAACGAAATCGCGGAAATCATTTTTGAACTAATGGACGTCGATCCAGAAGTAACTTATACAGGAGGAAAAGGATGGAAAGGCGATGTAGAAGAAACCAAGGCCGACATAAATAAACTAAAAGAACTCGGTTGGAAACCACGAATTGACTTAAGAGAAGGAATGGAGAAATTCTATAATTGGTATAGAAAAAACAAAAAGTAATGAGAAATGATTAGTGTCGTAATACCTACATTGAATGAGGAAAAGGGAATAGAAAAGACCCTTGATCGTCTAAAAAAATCGCTCCAAGAACTTGATTATGAAATAATTGTGGTAGATGGAGGAAGCACCGATGATACTAGAGAGATTGCGAAACAAAAAGGTGCATGGGTTGTTTTAGAAGAAAGAAAAGGATATGGTAGAGCATACAAAACCGGTTTCGAAAAAGCTAGGGGCGAAATAATAATAACAATGGATGGAGACGACTCTTATCCAGCAGAAAAAACCAAGGAATTACTAAAACAATTTAAGGAACAAGAACTTGATTTTATGACAACAAACAGATTCGGTGACTTACAAAAAGGAGCTATGACAGCAAAACACCACATAGGTAATACAATATTAAACATAACACAGCGCTTATTGTTTCAAAACAACATAAAGGATTCTCAATCCGGTATGTGGGTATTTAGGAAAGAAATACTCGAAAAAATAGATTTAAGGAGCGATGGAATGCCTTTTTCTGAGGAAATAAAGATTGAAGCATTCAAAGAACCAAGTATAAGAGCAAAAGAAGTTCCAATAACTTATAGAGAAAGGAAAGGAGAAGTTGAGATAAGTAGTTGGAGAGATGGAGTAAAGAACTTCTTTTACTTAATAAAGAAAAGGATTTAGATAAAAAATGGATATTGCATACGTTAGTGACGTAATGAGTCCCTGGAGAAAAGGTGGGGCGGAAAAAAGAATATATGAGGTTTCTAAGCGCCTTGCCAGGAACCACGAAGTAACAATTTATACAATGAAGTGGTGGGAAAAACCCCAGAAAAAAATTCAGCGAAACGACATAGATTTTGTTGCAATATCAGAGCCAAAGAAACTCTATGTAAACAACAAGAGATCTATTAGAGAAGCCTTTTCTTTTGCACTGAGTTCACTAAAAGTGCCTAAAAAACACGATTTAATTGACTTCAATGCATTTCCCTACATACCATTATTTAGTGGCAAAATCAAGACATTAAGAAAGAATGACCCAGAATTAGTAGCGACTTGGCACGAAGTATGGGGAGATTATTGGTACAAGTACCTCGGAAAAAAAGGGTTCTTTGGCAAAACAATAGAGAAATGGGCAGCAAAACAACCAGACCAAATAATTTCTGTATCAGAAAGAACCCAGAGAGAATTAAAGAAACTCTTAGTTGATAGCAAAGTAATTCCAAACGGCATAAATTACAACGAAATAGAACAAATAAATGAAGACAAACAAAAATACGATGTATCGTATGTAGGTAGATTAATTCCAGAAAAAAACGTCGATGTTTTGTTAGAAGCATTAAAAAACACTGATTTTAAAGCAGCGATAGTGGGTGATGGACCACAGAAGCAAGAACTAAAGAAAATCATAAAAAAAGAAGAACTAGACGTTGATTTATTTGATCAAGCAAATTACAAGAAACTGATTGGGATTCTAAAGTCATCAAAGACTTTTGTGTTACCTTCTTCTCGTGAAGGATTTGGAATAACTGTCTTAGAAGCTATGGCATCAGGCACACCAGTACTAACCGTTGATGAAGAAAAAAATGCAGCAAAGGACCTAATCAGCAACGATAAGGGATTAATAGTTCCATTAGATAGTTATCAAATAAAAATGGGTATTAAGAATTTAATACAAAAAAATAAAGAAAAAGAAATTAGTAAAAACGCAAAAGAATTTGCTAAAAACTATACTTGGGACAAAGTCGCTGAAAAAACAGAAAGAATCTATGAAGAAACTTTAGAGTAATGTTTCTTCTATTTTTTGTTTGAGACTTTGTTCTGGAACTGCTCCGGTTAATTGATCAACTAGTTCTCCATTTTTGAAGAAGAAAAGTGTTGGAATCGCTCTAATACCGTATCTTGCTGCAATTCCTTGGTTTTCATCTACATTTAGTTTCCCAAAAGCTACGTCTTCGTATTCTTTAGCTAAGTCCTTTATCACTGGTTCCAGTTTCTTACATGGACCACACCATTCGGCCCAGGCATCGATAACTGCTTTGTTGTGTTTTTCTTTAAATGCTTCGAAATTTGATTCATCAACCTTTTTGGGTTCTGATTTTGTTTCAGTCATTTTATTTTTCTCCAAATCTTTTTTAAGTTTTTTTAGTTTCTTTTTTCTTATTTCTTCTATGTCGTCATCTCCACTCATACTATATTAGTATATCCTAATATATTTACATAAATGTTTTGGCCAAAACAAACAAAACAAAAACCAAGAAACAAAATGGATCTCACAGACATAAAAGGAATCGGACAAAAAAGAAAAAAAACATTACTAAAACACGGCATAACCACACCAAAAGAACTAGCCAACCAAGACAAAAACAACACAATCCTAACAAAAGAAATGACAAAAACAAAAGCAACAAAAATAATAACAGAAGCCAGAAAACACCTAATACAAAAAAACCTAAAAAACACCCACCAAAACCAAAACATCACAATAACACTAAAAAAACAAATCCCCGAAGAATTAATCAAAAAAAGCATATACGCATTCACAGAAACACCAAATCACCTAAAAGACAAAATCTCAATCAACATACAACCAAAAAAAGACACATACAAAATAGAGATGGAGTTCCTAGGTCACCGACAACAACAATGGAACAAAATAAAACAAAGACTAAAAAGATACAAAAAAGGCCTACAGAAACAAAAAAACCAATTATCCAGCGAAAAAGCAAAAGAAGAACTACAAGAAATCAAAAAAATGGACAAAAAACACCAAAACTACCTCCAAAAAATAAACACCCAAAAAACAATCGACATAGGCCACAACCTAGACATCAAGAAACTAAAAAAACAATTCAAGAACCAATTCGGAAAAAACATCTACCTCGACCCCCTCCTATCAATAATACAACAATACTCAATAACAGACATACCAATACTTAACCCAAAAGAACAAAAAACAGGTCTAACCACAGGCTTCAACCTATCATTCTTCGGAGACCCAGGAACAGGAAAAACATTTTCATCAGTAGACATCCTACAAGGATCCGAAAACGTACCAGCATTCGGAATTCCAGGAAGAAACCGATATTGCTCAGGAATGACACCAGCAGCATTCGTAAGAAAAGGAGAACCCTACCAAGGAAGAAAATTCAACTTCCTAATACCAGAATTCAGAGAATGGTTCACACACAGCGACTCAATGGCCGAATTCCTAAAACTAGCACTAGAAAGAAAACAAGTAAGATACGAAACCTATAGAGAAGAAATCAAGCCCTACAAATTCAACAGCTTCTTCAACGTAAACTACAACGTAGACGTAAGCCAAAAAAACTGGAACTCAATAAGCAATGACCCACACTTCCGAGCACTAAGAGACCGCTTATTAATAAGACTACACAAAATGAATAAACAAA
>CAYPLQ010000103.1:0-1768 GCA_964411605.1 uncultured archaeon
CTTCAACTGCTATGTGGCCATGAACTATGAATTGTCTAGCTTGTTTTACTGTATTAGCGTATCCTTTTTTGTGTACTTGTGTCTGCAATCTTCTATCAAGTAAATTTCTTATGTCTAAACCTAATACGTCATCTAGTGTTCCTTCTTCGTTAATTAATCCAAATTTCTTTAATTTATTTAGGAATTCCTTTTTTTCTTTTTCTGCTCTTTTAGATTCTTCTGTTTCTTTTCCTAATGACGCTAAGAGGCTTCTTGCTTCTCTTCTATACTTTCTTAAAGTACTTTCTTCTCTCCACAATTCTTTTTTGTTTTTGAGGCCGTATTCTTCAATTAAATTTGTTTCGTTCTGCATTCGGTTTTGTTGCCAAGGTTTTGGGGGTGTATCGTATTTTTTTCCTGAGCCTCTGGTTCCTCCCATTATTCTTCACCTCCTTCCTCTTCTTCTTCACTTGCTTCTTCTGCCTTCAACTCAGCTCTTTTAACTCATACTGTACTACCAGTTCTTCCTGTAGACCTTGTTCTTTGTCCTCTTACTTTTTGTCCTCTTTTATGTCTTATTCCCTTATAGGAACCGATTTTCTTCATTCGGTCAATATCTTGTCTCTTTGTAACAACTATATCTGATCCTATTAAGTGTTTGTCTTCCCCTGTTTCAGGGTCTTTTGCCCTGTTTAAGAACCAAGCTGGTGCTTCTTCTTCTAATTTATTAATTGCTTCTTCTATTTTTTCAACTTCTTCATTGGAGAGAGACCCCATTTTTTTATCAGGACTTATGTCTGTTAATTCTGCAACTTCTCTAGCTGCTCTGTACCCGAGTCCCTTAATTCCTGTAAGTCCATAGTCTAGATCTTGGTCTCCTTCCAGATTTGTGTTTCTTATTCGTACGATGTGTTTTAATTCTTCTGACACAAATAACACCTATTTATTTTAATTTTGATTAATATGACGCCGGGAGAGGGATTCGAACCCCCGAGGGGCGTTCGCCCCACATGCTATTTGTTTTCAAACTCCAAGCATGCGCTTTTCCACTCAGCCATCCCGGCTAGATTATTAGCTTTTTATGTTTCTTCTTGTTTTTTGTTTCTACTAAAATTTATCCTTATTCTTTGTAGTTGTTTATAGAGTATTGTATTATTTCTACTACTGATTCTTTGTTCCATTTTGAGGTATCTATTATTAGGTTATATATTGATGTATTTGATATATTGATGTCATAGAACTCGTTGTATCTTTTTTTCTCTGATTTTTCTCTCTTTTTTATTGATTTGAGTGCTTTTTCTTTGGATACGTTGTCTCTTTTTGAGACTCTTTTTGCTCTTAATTCAAGTGGTGCTTTTAACCAAATCTTTATATCGGCTTCAGCCATCCATCCCGCTAATCTTCCTTCTATTATTATATTGTTTTTTTTCTTGCTAATTTCTCTTTGTTTTTTGTCTATTTCTTTGTCTATTTCGGGGTTTTTTTCTGCGTGTTCACCGAATTCTTGTAGAGACATTTTTTTTTGTTTAGCCATTTCTCTGAATATTTTTCCTGCCCCAATAAATTCTAGATCTAATCTTTTTGCTACTTCTTTTGCTGTTGTACTTGTTCCTGAGCCAGCTGGTCCACTTATGGCGACTTTCATTTATATTCCTACATTCAGTATTTTCCTCGCCAATTGGCTCAAAGGCAGGGAAGATATGAAGTACCAGATTATCCATCCTGGGAAAAATAAAACTGTTGAGGTCATGTCTATTCTTCCTAAAAAAGGCATTGTCATCTTTAGGGC
>CAYPLQ010000103.1:1778-4899 GCA_964411605.1 uncultured archaeon
CTTCTGGAGAATATATTGCACCTGGATTAGTTATGTAATTTATCCAACCGAAGATCGGTATTGTTACTAATAAAATATATAGCATTGGTTTAAATTGGGAAGTTATGTTCCCCATCATTTCCTGAGTCATTTTTGTTCTTTCTTTTTGGAGTTTGTCGAGTTTTTGTTCGTTGTCTTCCATCCTTGCTTCTTTTATTTTTTTATTTAGTTCTTTCATCTTTTTTCGTTGTTCTTTTTGTTGTTCTGTGTTTGCTCCAAATTTCTGTGAAATAGTGCTTAATAAGCCAGTTAATGCTGCTGCAAACATTATAGGTATTTCTACGTTATTTGATAATGCTATAGGTGCTAATATAGTGTTTGTTATCTGTCCTAGTTGATTAAAGAAATTTCTGTTAATAAAAATCATTAACATCATTGCTATGGATAAAAAAAGCAATAATTTCTCGAAGAGGTCTTTTGCTTTGTCTAGCATCTAATTTAGTGCCTCCGATAATTCTTGAGTGGCTGATTCTAGTTTGTTATCGTGATTTTTTATTATTTTAACAGTTGCTCCTGTTAAAGTTGAATAAGATGCTGCAGCTGATCTATTCATTGATTGATGTTGTTTTAATTCTTTTTCTGTTTCTATTTCTCTTTCTCGGATTTCAGAGTCTTTTTTTCTTCTTTCTCTTATTTCTTTTGGTGTTGCTTCTATGCAAACTATTAGATCGGGATCAAGTGGTCTAAGAACCCATTCTGGCATTCCTGGGAGATATCCTTCAGGGGTTTTTATTGTGCTGTGAGTGTCCACAATGACAGGTTGGTTTTTTGAGGACTCTGATATTTTTTCTCCTGCTTTTTTCTGTATCTTTCTCTGGGTCTCGGAATCTAATTTACGCATCTGGTCTCTGTCCTCTACTAGTCCTTGTTCTTTGGCTACTTCGAGCATTTTGTCTCCGTAGTTAATTAATTTGTATTCTTTGTTTGTTTTCTCTATTGCTTCTTCAATAACAGTTGTTTTTCCGACTCCTGGAACACCTGTGAGGACAGCTACTTTCATTTCTTCTCCTCCACAACTCCTCCGGCATCCTCTATTTTTTGTTTTGCTTTTGATGAGAAGTTTTCTGCTTTGATTTTTAATTTGTTTTTAACTTTTCCTTTTCCAAGAATTTTTTCTGCTTCTAAGTCTTCTGCATCTATTTGTATGTAGTCTTCTTTTTCTTTAGCTATATCCTTTTGAATTAAATGCTCTATTATTTGATCTAAGTCACCTACATTTATTGTTTCTTTTTCCTCAATGACTTTGCTTGGTCTTTTGAATCCTTTTTTTCCCCATTTCTTTTGAGGGTATTTTTCGTGTTTTTGACCACCTGTTTTTCCTCTGCCTCCTCTGTGACCTGCTCCTCTTGCTTTTTTTCCTTCTCCTTTTCCATGGGTTGTAGATCCTCTATCTTTGTTTCCCATTACAATCACCTCATTCTATAGATTAATTTATTTATGTCTTCTCCTCGATAACCTAAGGAACCTCCTTCTTTGTAACTTCTTTTTGTGCTATTGTATCCTTTTCTTGGAGGATGTAGTCTAATAGTTTTCTTTATGTCTAGTTCAGTTGGCTTAATTTTTTTTTCTATTATTTCATTAGCTAATTCATCTATTGAGTTCTTGTTTTTTTCTTCAAGTATTTCATCTAATTCTTTGTTTTCGAAGTCTGCTCTTTGAATTAGATGTTTTATTCCTTCTTTATTTAGTTCGCCCCAAGTGATGTAGTTTCTGGCTTTTTGTAGCATTCCTTCATTTTCTTTTTTTTGTTCTAGTATTGTACAGTGATTTGGTTTGTTTAAGTTCAGTAGTTTAAGAGTGTCTTTTATATTCTCTTTAATGCCTACCGTGCCTCTTACTCGTATTACCGCATACATTTTTATTCCTCCCTTTCAGGCATTCTGATTCTTGAAGCTCTCCTTAGTGCATTAAATGTTGCTTTTCCGAAATTAATGGTTGTTCTTGTTTCTCCTCTTGTAAAAGACCAAATATCTTGGATTCCTGCTAATTCTAAGACTCTCTTTGCTGTTTCTCCTGCTGCTAAACCTATACCTTTTGGAGCTGGTATTAGGGTTATTCTGGAGCTCCCTGATTTTCCGGTGGTTTTTAAAGGTATACTGTGTTTTTCTCCACAACCACATTCCCAAGAACCGCATCCTCTTCTTACATTAATTAAGTTTAATTTTGCATTTTCTATTGCTTTTCTTATTGCTGGACCAACTTCTTCATGTCTAGCTTCGGCTATTCCTACTAATCCTGATCTATTACCTACTACTACTTGTGTTCTATATTTGACTCTTCGCCCTGAGTCTGTCATTCTTTGAACCATATTTACATCCAATACTTCATCGTCTAGTTGAACTAGTTTGTTAACTATTTCTACTTCTTTTAGTGGAAGTCCAGAATTTAGTGCTTTTTCCATTGATCTGATTTCGCCTTTGGCAACTAATTTGCCAAGTTTGGTTTTTGGTTCCCATTCTTCCAACTCTTCTTCAGATTTAGATGCTGACATTTTTAATCACCATATTTTTCTCTTATTTTTTGTTTTGTTTCTTCAAAATGTTCAGGTAAATTAGATGGTTCTAGTCCTCTTTCTTTGTATTTACTGAAGTTTCCTTGATCAGCATAATCTGCGATGTGTTCTCCTCGTATTCTTTCTTTATTTGGAGCTATTTCTTCTCCTATTGGAACTTCTATTCCTGCGTCTTTGGCTCCTTGGAGAGCTGCGAATATATTTGAACCTATTGTAACTGGATTTAGACCTATATCAGGAATTGTTGATTTTACTTGTTTTTCTTTTCCCCTTAGACCACATAAGTATCCTGTTAAGTAAGCTGAGGATGTGTTGCTTGTAGAAGCTTTCCATCCAAAATCTCTTAAATTTTTGGAGTGAGCTGAAGCTATTATTTTGTCTCCTTCCTTCTCATAACCTATAATTTGAATATTAAAATGATTTTCACTTTTTCTAACTACTAATCTAGGTTTTTCTGATTTTAGTAAATTTTTTCTTTCGTAATAATTAGTTTTTTCTTCTCTTCTTCTTTTTAATATATTTTTATCTGTCATTCTTATTCCTCCATCTGTTCTACTATTGTCTCACGCT
>CAYPLQ010000104.1:0-1496 GCA_964411605.1 uncultured archaeon
TAATTCTTTGATTTCATCCGGGATTTGATCAAATAATTCTCCATAAGGCCTTTTTAGTTCCTCCCGCACTTCAGGAACTAATTTATAAGTCAATTATCGCACCTTTAGAGCATATTTCCCAGGATGCTCTACATTTAATTTTTCTGCTATTTTAGATCTTTTTGGATCAATTATAACTACATATCCTCTCCAGTTTTCGGTTAAAGACGTAGACCTACAAACTGGGCAAGTATCACTTTCTTCTACAATTCTATGGCAATTCCTACATGCTAAATCAGTCATTTCAATCACCTATTAAGTACTTGTACTCGCATCAGGGTACTTTTCTTTGTACTCATCTAAGGTCATATCATGGGTTTTTAAGTGGCTTGCGGTTATTGCTTTGTATTCTTCACCACATTCTCTGCAAACAACTCTTTCTTCATTACTTTTTTGTTCGCTTTCTTCTTGTTCCTGACTGGAAACATCCTCATCCTTGACCTCTTTTATTACAACTTTGCCTCCATATTGTTTTTCTTTCTCTTCTTCGATTTTTTGGAGAGCCGGTTGCCGCATTGTTAAACCAATTTTTGAGTCGCGGGGATTTTGTTCATTTAAACTAACTGCTATAACCCTGGCTCTAACATAATCTCCTTCAGCTAATGAGAAATCTGTTTCTTTACCTACTAACCTAGCACTTTTCTCGTTATGTGAAACATAGTCATCCGTTATTTGGCTTACATGTAATAAAGCATCCATTGGTCCTAAACCAATAAAGGCTCCAAAATCAACTATTTCAACTACTTCTCCTTCTACTATTTCCTGCATTTTTGGTTTATATGTTATGCACTCGAATTCAGCGTTATAATAAACACCAGCGTCTCCTGGTATGAGGTTTCCTTCTCTTATTTCATCTACATCTGTAACAGCTATGAACATCCCTAGATCCTTGTTTATTTTTCCCTCTAGTTTTTCTTCTAACATTCTTTTGACTACTTTTTCCGTGTCCTCATTGAGTTTTTCAGGAGGAACCCTTACTGTGTCGAGGAGTTTTAATTTTCTATACAACTTATCTCACTCCAATTAATTTTTTTTTAAGTGTGATTTTTGTTTAAGAAATATAACAGGAATATTATTGTTTTTTAATCTTTTTATTAGTTCTGAATCATTAGTAGCTACTATTGATTCATCCTTAAGGGCAGCCTCAATTATGGCATCATCCCCATCTTTTTGTGTTTCAGTTTTTTCGCATTTTTTAGCTAATTCCAGTGCCACAGAAGCGGCTTTTTTATCTTTTCCACTTCCAGTTTTTTTTATTTTTTTTATCTCTTCTATTATTGATTCTGGTACTATTGGGGTATAGTTTTTTTCTATGACCCTATCGAGTTTAGAAAACAAATTTATTTTAAATTTTTCATTTCTTACTAACATATTTTTTTCCAAAATAACTTTCATTTGAATCTTTTTATTTATTTCTTTATTTTACCAACACCAATTATTCGCCACTTTTCCTCAAA
>CAYPLQ010000104.1:1506-3196 GCA_964411605.1 uncultured archaeon
TGTTTTAATGTTGGTTACTGTAACAATTGGGTTATAGTTTTTTTCTTTGACCTTTTGGAGTTAAGAAACAAAATTAAGTTTAAATGTTTAATTTGTTATTAAAAAATTGTAATCAAAGTTACCTTTATTTGGAATCTTTTAACTAATTCTTTAATTTACCAACACCAATTAGTCGCCATCTAGCCCCAATTTTTCGGCTTATAGCGATTCTATCTCCTTTTCTAGCACATACTGGTCTTTTAAGTTTTATTTCGGCTTCATTTCCTCTTGCACTTGTTACTACACCAACACTTGTTGCTGTCCCTACATTCAACATCAATGGTTCATTAGTTCTTATTCCTTCTACTTCAACTTCATCTTCAACTCCGACGACTCTATCGAGTAATTTTACGTCCATTACAAATTTATTCCAAATTGGGGGAAGGTTTCCTGGTTCTCCTATAATTTGTCCAACTAATGCATCGCTCTTTGTTGTAGCAGGATCTAGTTTTGTTCCAATTCCTACTAATCCTCCTGGAGTTGCTTCTTCTCTATATTCACCGCCTGAGAAAATACTGGTAACTTCTGTTTCGATTGGGTTCCAAGTTATTTTTCCTCCAGATTCATCTTTTCTACCTGGCTTTATCTGGATTTCGTGGTTTTCACTGATTTTTCCTTGTTGTAATGACCCACCTACTATACCTCCTTTCAATTTCTCTGGACCTATTCCAGGTTTGTTTACATCAAATGACCTAGCAATTGGCATTATAGGGGGTTTTGTTTGATCTCTTTCCGGTGTAGGTATTTCTTCTTCTATTGATTGAATAACAAGATCTATGTTGGTTTCCTGTTGTGCAGAAATAGGTATAATTGGTGCATCTTCTGCTACGGTGCCTTTAACGAATTCTTTTATTTCTTCATAGTTTTCCATTGCTCTTTCGCGAGAAACTAGGTCTATTTTGTTCTGAACAACGACTATGTCTTTTATTCCTATTATATCAAGAGCCATTAGATGTTCTTTAGTCTGAGGCTGTGGACATGGTTCATTTGCAGCTATCACTAAAATAGCTCCATCCATTATTGCGGAGCCTGAAAGCATTGTAGCCATTAATGTCTCATGGCCTGGAGCATCTACAAATGAAACAGCTCTCAAGACTTCACTTTCTTCATCACATTCTTTACATTTTTCTTTAACGGTATATGCTTCTGGTTCTTCACAGCTTCGACATTTTCTAAAAACTGTGTCAGCATATCCTAATCTAATGGATATACCTCTTCTTAGTTCTTCACTATGTTGGTCTGTCCATACTCCGCTTAGTGCTTCGACCAAAGTTGTTTTACCATGATCCACGTGTCCAATTAATCCAATATTTACTTCCGGTTGCTGCAAAATGCCACCCATCTTTTGTGAAAAGCTTGTAATTAATATAACAGAGTTGTCTAAAAACCTTTCCTTCTATGTTAATTATTTGTTATCCAAGAAAAAGTTTTCAATTAAAGCATCCGGTATTTTCTTGTTTGAGTAAAATAATTAGGGAATGTTTATGCCTAAAAAGGATGTGGATGTAAGAATTCTTGATACAACTTTGAGGGATGGGGAACAAACTCCAGGTGTCTCTTTGACAATAGAAGATAAGGTAGCTATTGCTAATAAATTAGAAACCCTAGGAGTTGATGTAATCGAAGCAGGTTTTCCTTCAAGTTCCAAAGG
>CAYPLQ010000104.1:3212-4816 GCA_964411605.1 uncultured archaeon
AGAATTTGAATCTGTTCAAAAAATAGTTGATGAAAACCTAAACCTAGATGTATGTGGCTTAGCTAGAACAAAAAAATCTGACATAGATGATTGCTTAGAGACGGGAGTAGACACAATCCATACCTTTGTCTCTACTTCAGACATTCAGTTAGAACACACAATCAAAAAATCAAAAGAAGAGGTAAAGGAAATTGTTGAAGAAATAATTTCCTATGTAGACAATTTTGATGTAAAATGTATATTTTCAGCAATGGATGCTACAAGAACCAAGAGAAGTTTTTTGAAAGAAGTTTTTACTATTGCTGAAGAAGCTGGAGCAGATTACATCAATATCCCTGATACTGTCGGAGTTTTTTCTCCAAAGAAGATGGAGAACTTAGTTAATGAGATAAGTGAAGTAGTTGATATCCCTATTGATGTCCATTGCCACAACGACTTCGGATTAGCTGTGGCAAATTCTTTGTTTGGTGTACTTGGAGGGGCTGAACAGGTCCAAGTAACGGTGAATGGAGTTGGAGAAAGAGCTGGAAATGCTTCATTGCAAGAAACCGTTATGGGGTTAGAAGCTTTGTTAGATAAAAATACCAGCATAAATACTAAAAAACTATATGAGGCTTCTAAATTAGTTGAAAGGCTTACCGGAATCCAGGTTCAGCCTAATGACCCAATTGTTGGGGATAATGCTTTCTCCCATGAATCGGGAATACATGCACAAGGAGTAATATCTAATTCTGAAACATTTGAACCTGGCATGATTACTCCTGAAATGGTTGGACATAAAAGAGAACTTGTTCCAGGGAAACATGCTGGAAGACATTCTGTAAAAGAAATACTAAAAGATTCTGGCTTAGAACCCACAGAAAATGAATTAGAGGAAATACTTGATCGAGTCAAGGAACTTGGTGATAAAGGCAAAAGAGTAACTAAAGCCGATCTTTATACGATTTCAGAAGTTGTAATTGGTTCAGAATCAGAGAAATCTATTGATCTAGAAGAGATTGCAGTTATGACAGGAAATAAAGTCACTCCTACAGCATCTATTATAGCTAAAGTAAATGGTGAAGAGAAAAAATCATCTGAAACTGGTGTTGGTCCTGTAGATGCAGCTATAAAAGCTACACAGAATCTAGTTACCAATTTCCCAGAAATCAAATTAAAGAGCTTTAAGGTAGAAGCAATAACAGGAGGATCTGATGCTTTAGCAGAGATCTTGATTGAAGTTGAGGATAAATCAGGTAATTCTATTAAAGCCAGATCAGAAAGTGAGGACATAGTAAGAGCTAGTGTTGAGGCGTTGATATCTGGAATAAATATCTTGTTATCTGAGAAAAAAAATAAAAAATAGATTGGGCTAAAGGAGTTAGCCCGCTTCTTGCATACCTCCACCCATTCCGCCCATTGCTTGTTGGACTTCCTGTTGGAGGTTTTGTAGTTTATCTTGTATTTTTTCTTCTTGCTTTTCTAATGTCTTTACTCTCAATTCCAAATCTTCTTTTTCATCTTCTAGCTCGTCTATCACTTCTGAAGGTCCTTCTTTTTCTATAACTACATCTCCAAAGTTTCTAAAGACATTAGTATCTTCATCAGCTTCTTCTAATTGCTCA
>CAYPLQ010000105.1:0-4779 GCA_964411605.1 uncultured archaeon
CTTCTTTATTTGTCCTTTTGTTCTTAAAAAGGTTTTAGATAATATATTAAGGAAAAAAATCATTTTTGTTGATTTTTTTTGGAAAAATAAAAAGAATAATTTTGTTTTTTTGATCTAAGGCATTATTGGTTGTTTTTAGTCTAAGTCTTTATAGCCTTTGAAGAGTCCGTAACCTATGAATGTGGATCCGAGTAGTATTGGTAGTATGCCTATGTGTGGGTTGGGTCCTGTTCCAGCTACTTTGAAAATTGGTGCTAGGATATTTGTTATGAAGAGTATTATGGTGAGCGCTCCTAAAAATGTTCTTCCGCAGAAAATTCTTGGTTTATTCTTTTCTTTTACTGGTATCAAAGTCAGAAAAGTGAAGAGTGCGGTTATGAGTAAGTATATTTGTCCGAATACTAGTGAGTAACCGTATACAGTTCCTTCGATTTGTACTCCAGCCCAGGGAATTTGGTAAACAGCTTCTATGGTGTACCAAGGTAAAAAGACACCAAGTATAACCAAGAAAGCTCCTAGTAAAGACCACTTCTCGTTCTTACTTTGAAAAAACTTATCGAACATCTTATTTATCTTTTAAATTCTATGATTAAAATAAATTATTCTTTTCTTTTGTTTTCGTTTGTATCTTTTTCATAAATATATTTCTATTTTGTTTTAAGTTGGAGCTTGTTTTAATAACTACGGTTAACAAAGGGATAAAGAAAAAATATTATTTATTAATAATATTATTTATTAATACTTGACATTAATTAATTATTTAATCTTCTGCTTTATTTTTGATATTTCTTATTTTTACTTACTGAACAAAAAATTATACCTCTACTTTGAATCTTCTTTGATGTTCCGTGGTTTTTGTTTAGCCGAATCTTGAGGAATTTAAAATTACTTTATCAACTTTTCAAAATTTTCTTCCTAGATTATATCAAAAACACAATAAATGCCAAATATTTATTGTGAGGTTGAAAAATAAGATTACTTAATGTTAAATTCACTGAAACAAAAACATCAAGAAACAACTTTTTTGATTTTTCTTTCTTTCTTGATTTCATTCATAGTAGCTAGGGTTTATGTATATTTTTTTATAGGATTCGGAACGGCTAGTGACCTTTTTCCTATGAAAAATTATTTTCTACATCATCTCTACTATGGAATAGCTTTACTTGTTTTAGCAGGTTGGCTAGCAATTAATTACAAAAATAAAAAAATACATAGAATATCTTCTATACTTTATGGAATCGGTTTAGGGTTATTTTTAGATGAAATAGGCTTATTATTAACTCATTTCGAAAATTATTGGGATTCAATAACTTATACACTAATAATCATTACTTCACTTATTTTAATAAACATAATTTTATTCAAAGATTTTTGGGATTCAATTCGAAAGGAATTAAAGCAATATATAAATAAAAAACAAATTAAACACGGACCATTTAATATACTTCATATAATAGATGTTTTGGATATGATTAATGAAAAAATGCCTAACACCAAAAAGATAACAACATTTTTCACAGGACTTATTTTAATAACTGCTGGGATCTTAACTCTTAATTACCCAAATCTAATTTATTACTGGGTCTCAGGAGCATTCATTCTAAGTGGTGTATCCTACCTTATCCAAGCAATTAAAGGGTAAATATTTCTAAAAAAAATTTTATTCTTGAATATAAGTGTTTTGAAAAACAATTATTTATTCACTCCAAAAACCTTAATAAAAACATTTCATTTTTTTCTTTATAATGAAAAAAACCAAAAAGTACCTATTGTTTTCATTATCGCTTAGTTTTTTAACTATATCACTTTTAGTCTATGGTTCTGTCGAAGAGGGGATAATTAAAAGTCTAAGTTATATAAAAGCAAGATATGTTTTTTTAGCTATTATATTACATATTTTAGGGTGGTTTTTTTGGAGCATAAGAACTAAGATTTTGTCAAGTGTTGTTGGATTAAATTTAGGATTAAAAAAGATATTTGGAATTACATTATCAAGCCTATTTATTGGTTCTCTAGCTCCAGCTTATTTTGGTGATTTTTCTCGAATATATTTCTTTAGAAAAACCAAAGACGGATCTACTGGCACTTCGAGTTCGATAGTTTTCATTGAACGGTTCCTTGATTTAAATTTTCTATTAATTATCGGAGTATTAAGCTTGATTTTTATTGGTCAAGAGCTAATTTATATCCCTAAAATTGGTTTAATTTTTGTAATAATTGGAGCTATTATCTCATTAGTTTTTTTGACAGTTATTTTAACTTTATTAAAGCCAAGTATAGTTAAAAAAATAATTAAAAAAATTTTTTGGCCAATAAAAAAAATTAGACCAAATATAGTTTATTCAATATCGGACCAAGTGGATTTTTTCCAACTAGGATTAAAAAATTTTTTAAAAAAAGGAAAAAAGGAATTATTAGCAGCTCTAGTCTTCACTATTTTATTTTGGTCTCTTGCCCTTACAATTCCGTATGTGATTATTAGAGGAGTTGGGGCAGAGATTGCTTTTTTAAGGGCTTGGAGCAGTTATACTTTAGTACTAGGAATGATGCTCATTCCTTTGACACCTGGTGCAAGTGGAATAGCTGAAATTAGCTTCACTCTTGTTTACACCACCGTTGCAGAAATACCTTTGATAGGTATAGTGGTCTTATTATGGAGGCTCTCCACCTATTACATGAATTTGACCGCAGGAGGAATTATTAGTGGCTTTTATCTTAAAAACTTAGATGAGGTAGAGAATAATGTGAACTACCCGTAAGATGAGCCATGAGGTCTCTTTTATCCTACTATAGAGACACTATTTCTACTCGAATTATACCCTCTTCTAGTAGTGTTTTAATTACCTTTTATTGAACTTTTTTGAATTCTTTTTTATGTGGAATCCCTAAAACTTATTTGCCATCTCTAGGAAGAGAACTAGGGTAAATAATAGAATGATAAATCCATTGAAAAATAAACTAGGCCTAATGGTTATTTTTCTCTTTTTGGTGTTATCTCTAGGTTTATCTGGTTGTTTAGACCAAGAAAAGGCTCAGCAAAAGCCTAAGTTTAAAGTAACCAATTTAGATGTTAGCCCTACTGAGGTAGAAGAAGGTGAAATTGTATCTGTTTTTGTGGATGTCGAGAATGTAGGTGATGAGGAAGGAACCAAAACCATAGAATTCACCATCGGTGGTGAAACAATAACAGAAAAAATCACTCTTGATGCTGGAGAAAGCGATACTGTTTCAGGTTTAGTTAATAAAGATTCACCCGGAACTTATGATGTAGTTGTTTCTGGCATGAGTGACACATTTAGTGCATTTAGTGTCTTATCAGGAGATACGTCAAATATTTCCGTCTCTGTTTTTAGTGTCATAGATGGAGATACTATAGAGATAGAGTATAAAAATGGAACAAAAGATACTGTAAGGCTTTTAGGAGTAGACACTCCTGAGGTTTATTTTGAGAACACTTCATTAGAATTCGAAGGAATTAGTAACTCAAGTTACTTGAGACAATGGGGATACAGAGCAAGTAATTACACAAAAAAAAAGCTTTAATAAATGAGAAAATTATTCTGAGATTTGATAGTGAATCAGATAAAAGAGGCTACTTTGATAGATTATTAGCTTACGTTTATCTAGAGAACGATTCCTGTTTAAATAAGTTATTAATTGTGAAAGGATTTGCTAGAGTCTATGAAGAAGGAAAATTCACTAAAAAACAACTTTATTTTGAGATTGAGGAAAAAGCTAGAGAAAACTATATTGGCCTATGGAAAAACAGAATGAATCAAAACAAATAACTAATAACTCCTTGGCAATTGTTGATGCCAGATTTGATGCCCCAGAAAATAATCACAATAACCTAAATGGTGAATGGATAAAAATAAAAAACAAGGGAACAGAAACAAAGAACCTACGGGAATATAAGTTAACTGACGCAGATGGACACGTTTACTTTTTCCCAAATACTTCATTGGCCAAAGAAGAGAGTTTGTTTGTTTATTCTGGTGTTGGTGAAAACAACGAAACAGCTCTTTATTGGGGGTCAGAAGTTACTATTTGGAACAATGGAGGAGACACCGCTTACTTATATAACTCCACCGATTCCCTAATAGATTCCTACAAAGGCCCCTAATTAAATCAAAAAAACCTAAAACAATTAACAAATTAATCACCAAAAAGTCTTTAGGTACAATAGAAGAGGGAATTGCGGTTATATTGGTTTCAGCAGTTATGTTTTCCATGGCTTTGCCTGAAATCATGCCAGAATTTACAACTATATCTGTTTTACTAGGAACATTGTTTATATATAGGTAGAGCAATTCAAATAGCCAAAGGATTTTTCCAACAAAATTAACCTTATTGCTTCAACAATCAATTAAGCCAATGTCTTCTTCTTTTTCAGAAACCCTTTTAACAAGTTCATTGTACCTCATTTTTAACACAAATCAAAGGTATAAAAACAAACTTTGTATAATTTAGGAAAAAATTAGTTTAGAACACTTCATAAGAAAAGTTCCTTTAAGGTCTGGTCTATTGTGTTTAATACAAAAATAGCGTCCTCCTTTAGGGTTTTTCCTGTTTTATGGTGAGTTCCAAACCTCCTTAACTTATTTATGGTTTTTATTCTTTCAAAGGTTTTCTGAGAAATCAAATCATGTTCATTGTAAGCCAAATCAGTAGAACCACTATAAAAAGAAAACGACTTGCTGCAGGGTTAATGATATTTTCAGGAATAATTGGGGGTTTCGTAAAAGATTAACTGTCTTGATTTTTGGAAAAGTATATTTG
>CAYPLQ010000106.1:0-3623 GCA_964411605.1 uncultured archaeon
CCTATACTTTCTACTACTTCTTGGGGATCTGCATTCTGTCCGTTCTGTATTGTCATTCTATCTCGTATTTTGCCACATAGCTAATCTCTACTGCGTTGTCTTTGTCTATACTGGTGTGTGTAGAGTGGCTAAATAGTTTTTTAGTTGAATCGTTATTAAGTATTCCAAATTCTGTTATAGTGTTTCCATTTGCTTCTGTGCTTAACAAGAATGCTCTGATTGTAGCTTGGTCTCCGCTTTCATCTAAAGTAGGATAACCACTTGAAAACCCTTTAAAATTATCTGTATCAATAGTTACTGGACTTTCCATACTTGAATCAGACTCTGAAGGTTCGGTTGTTCCTGTTCCTACTGAAATTAAACTTGGTTCTTTGTAATCTGGGCTACCTTTAAATGTTCTGTTTAGAATTAAGTCCTTTCCATCGTTCGTAATTACAGTTTTATTGGCCATTGTTTTTTCTACTCATCTATTATATTTAAATTTAATTGTGATATTCCTCAATTTTGATTTTATCTATTTCTCCTGTTGAACTTGCGTTTTCTTCTGCTTTCCATCTTAAATCGTTTCCTGTATTAGTAAATTCGTGCAAACTTCCACTTGTAACGCTCTCCCAATTACTTCCACCATCGGCACTCAAATAATAATCAAAACTTCCTGAATTCTCTGTTGAAGTTAATTTTGCTTGGGTTATTGTTCCGTTGTTATAATCTATACTTGTTGAAATTGCTACTTGACCTGAAGTAAAGTTTAAAGTTCCATCACTTGACCAGTCGGCTGTTGTCGAACTGTCTTTAAAATCTTCGTCAATAAATTTTTCTTCATAAACATCATTATATTGTTGCATAAATGACAAAACTTCCTCACTTGTTTTACTACCTAATTCACTTTCTCCTAAAATTCCTGCCTCACTGTGACCTAAAATAAATGATTGTTGTTTAGTTGAACCCCAATTATATTCATTCCAAGTATTAAAACTCTCATTTCCCCAAATCAGAGTAGTCCCACCAATATTTTTCTGACCTAATTTATAATATCTTGGTTCTACTTTTACTGAATCCCCTAATTGAATTAATTCTACAATTATGTCTTGATTTCTAACAAATCTTTCCTCTAATCTTTTAATTCTGTTTTCTGTATTAGTTTGCCATTCTGCTAATCTCCATAGTTTATCTCCTACCTCTATTTCCTCGCTTCCACTTGGGAATTGATATTTAACCTCTGTTACAACATAATCTCCGCTTGGGTCTTTATTGCTTATTTTGGGTGTTACCTCATCATTAATAGTCACTAATTGTCCTACGTCTGGTATATTTCCAGATTGAGACCTTACTCTTATTTCTCCATTAACAAAAGGGACACTTCTTCTATTTAAAATAGATTTGGCTCTTGTTTCTGCGTCTGCTACTGAACTAACATCCTGCAAAGTAATTGCTTTTTGGTGTTGCCCATAATTATCAATACTCTCTCCATTACTCATATGAATTGGTGCTGGTGCTGACCAAATATAATTAACCTTTGCTGTGCTTCCTGAAGGGAAACTTCCTGTGCTGTCTGTTGGGTATATCTTTTTTCTTTCTCTATCTAAATAAAAATAATTCCCAGACTTTTCTGTTCCACCCTCTTTTTGTGTTCCATCTATTAATAACTCTACTGAGTTGGGTGTTTTATTTAATGTAATTTGAGATGTCTCAAATCCTGAATCTGTGCCTATTGTTCCGCTTTCTGTAATTGTTGTGTCTGTTGTGGCTCCATCTACTCTCAAATCATTAACCATCATATCAGTATCATATTCCCAATCAGGAACTGCTATAATTTCTTGCTTTGTATTTAATGTTATTCCTGAATCTTCAAAACTTTGTGGCTCAAAATGAACCTCTCTGTTATTGTCATCATAATAAATTTCCCAATATAGTGCATCAGCAAGTGCCTTAACTCTCTCAAAAACATCCGTATTAATACATTTAAATTGTTCTATTGTTCTTGCCTCACTTGTTCCAGAATCTTCAACATTTGCAGTAAGTCCTCCATAGGTTTCAATTAAATCTTTTGCTATTGCTGAAATTTTACCATTTGTTGGGTCTGAGTCTGAATTATAAATCTTATTTACATTCTTTTTAACTAACTGATGTAATTCTGATTTTGCTTCTATCTCATATGTTCCTCCTTTTAAACCCAAATCATTAATATAACCATATAAAACTCTTTTATCTGTAGAAGTAGTAAATCCTGTCCAAATTTCTATACTTTGTCCATTTTTAATATCCACTAAGTCCTTAATTCCTTTTTGTGCAACTAAATTTGCAGTAGTTATCTCATTATTTTTTATTCTACATTCCCAATTCATAATTTTTTTAGGGTCTGAACTATCCGTATCCTTCACCGTTATGCCATTTATGATAACCTTTGTTTTTTTCATTATATAACACTTCCTTCTTTTAATGTAAGAGAATAACTTAAACTAACTGTTTCTCCCTGTTGCCAACTAAAATCAAAACTATCAATAGCAACAGTATAATCATTTCCTGTCAAATCTGAACTAAAAGTTGAACCGCTTTGTGAACCATTATGAATTGACTCAATATTTAATATAAATGTCCTTATTGCACTAAGACTTCCTGTATATGTTCCCTCTATTGTTATTGTTCTCGTAACTCCAAAAATATCCATTAAAAGTGTCTCATCACTATCACTTAAGGGCATCGGTTGTGTGAATAAGTTTGCTCTTTTGTTGTGTCTTTCTGTTCTTACTGTTCCTAATCCGTAACCACCGAGTTGTGCCAAATTAGTTTACCTCCTTTTTATTTTTTAGTTTTTTAAAGATTCTTGCATCTTCTTGTTTATGACAAGAAGGACATCTACCTTTTTTGTCTCTCATTTTATATACTTGCACTAAATTTATTTGATGTTGCCTTTTGTAATTCCCTACTAACCTCATATGCTAATGTCCTTACGTCTTTTTCCTCTCTCACAGTAGGTTCGTTTATATTGATTGTAATATTATTTCCTCCAAGACTTTCTGGATTTTTTGTTCCTATTATAGTATCTTGTGGACTAAACTTTTGGACACCACTTCCAGGTCTTGATATAAAATCATTTGCTGTCGAACCACCGCTTGAACCACCTCCTCCTCCAATTAAACTGCTAAGTGCCGATTTTATATATCCCCAAATCTTACTACCTAAATCTGAAATAGCACTTAAGGCATCCTTAATCCAATTCCAAATCTTACTACCTAAATCTGAAATAAACTCAAGTCCAGATTTTATAATCCCCCAAATCTTTTTTCCAATACCTTTAAACCAATTCCAAGCAGGTTTTAATATATTGTTCCAAATCATTAGAGGAATTTTCCAGAAGAAACTCCATGCTGGTTTTAATATATTATTCCAGATGCTTTTAACTCCTTTAACTAATAGACCAAACGATTCCTTTAAAAATTCCCAATATTTCATAATTCCTTCTCCTAATAAAACAAATACTGGTTTTAATAGTTCATTCCAAATCCATTTAAGTCCTTCCCAGATTATTATAAAATTTCTTTTAAGTCCTTCCCAAATAGGTTTAAGTAAATTACCCCAAATCCATTTAAGTCCTTCTCCTAATGAACCCATAATCATTTCCC
>CAYPLQ010000106.1:3633-4640 GCA_964411605.1 uncultured archaeon
TTTTAATAAATGGTGCCATGATTTTAATCAGTCCTGCAAGACCTTTCACTATTGGTTTTAATATTGGAATTAAAGGCATAAATAATAATTGTATAATCATTCCTAATAATTTCATAGTAGGTTTTAAAATTGGTTCTAATCCTTTCAAAACTGCTCCAACAACTGCCAAAGCAGGTAGATATTTACTAATCATAGACCCAATACTTCCTAATGAAGAAGACATTTTTCCCATTGCCTTTTTTCCACCTGCTCCACCCATTGCACCTGCAGTTCCTCCTGCTACAACTCCTGCTCTGACACCTGTTCCAAGACCTCTCCTTCTACCGCCAACTGGTGCTCCCATACTTGTCTGAACTTTTCCTCCTAAATCTCCTGTGGCTTTTTTTACTTTTTCAGAAAAAGATTCTCCTATCTCTTTTCCTGCTTTTTCAAAATTACCCCCTTTGACGTTTATTGAAAAATCTATAGTGATATCTGTCATTTTGTTTTTTCATTTTTTTTTCTTGTTTTTTTTAGTTCTTGAAAGTATATAACCCTATCATAAGGCATTCTATCTACTTGCTCAGGAGTAAAACCAAAACTTTTTGCCATAGCCCAATATAAGACTTCGTTATTTGCTTCCTCATTGTCTGGTTTCATCCCTTTAAATGCTTCCTTGATTATTCTTGTTTTTTTTTAGTAGGTTCTGCGAACTCGTTATATGCTTCAAATAAATAGTCTGAAACATTATCAGGTAAGCTCCTGATTCCTTCCTTACTTGTGTCAAAAGGTGCGTCTTCTATTGCCTTAACAAGTAGAAGTTCTTGAAATTCTTCACTATTAATTTCTGTGTCTGTCATCCCCCCCTTCATTTTTGTTTTGACACACTTCTGTCTAATTTCGTTCCTTTCTCCAGTTGTAAGTTTCCTCAAAGTTATATTTTTAGTCTCACCATTAACCTTTAGTGGGACTTCCTTTTTGGGAGTAACAACTTTGTTATCCTCAACATTAAGTTCTGGAACCTCTTG
>CAYPLQ010000107.1:0-1562 GCA_964411605.1 uncultured archaeon
TACCTCGTCTTGTTTCAAATAAGTAAACATAGTATCAGGCCAATGTACCCAAGGAGCAATCATGAATTCAACATCCAAATTACCTAAACTAATTTCATCACCATCTTCCACTACATTTACTTCATCTTCACTGATTTCAAGTAAAGAAGTGATTGTGTTAACTCCTTGTTGACTGGTAAGTATTTCTGCTCCAAATTCATCCATTACTTCTCTCAATGACCCAGAATGATCTTGTTCTCCATGATTAGCAACTACGTAATCAATAGAATCCACACCCATTTCCTCTAGATTATCAAATAAAATCTCTCTCTTTTCAGGGTCAACTGTGTCGATTAACATGTTTTTTTCAGATCCTTCAATAAAGTAAGAGTTATATGTAGTTCCATCGGGTAAAGGAATCAATTCATCAAAAAGCCGTCTATCCCAATCTATAGCACCAACCCAATTAACATTCTCAGAAACTTCTTTCACAACCATTTTATATCCCCTTTAATTAATTGTTATTAAAATATAGTAAAATTATCATTTTTAAAAGAAAAACATCTCAAAAACAATTTATTTATGTAGGTAGATTTATTTTTTAGCTTTATTTAACCAAACTTAACCAAAAGATATTTTATTTACCATAATTGGAGGGTCTTAGTCTGAGTAATAAAAAATATGAGTTAAAAAGAAAAATTGAGGAACTTGAAGATTTAAAAGGAGAAGGAACAGAATTAATCACTTTGTATATTCCACCTGATAAAAACTTAAATGATGTAACAAATCAATTAAGAGATGAATATGGACAAGCAGCTAATATAAAAAGTAAAAGTACAAGAAAAAACGTCCAATCAGCTCTTGATGTTCTAATGGGTAAATTAAAGCATTTCAAGAACCCTCCGGAGAATGGCATGATAATGATGGCAGGAATGGTTTCTCAGGATGGGGATAGGAGTGATATGAAATCCCTGATCTTGGAGCCACCTGAAAAAATACAATCCTACCGATATCACTGTGATTCAAATTTCTTAGTTGATCCATTAAGAGATCTAGTTGAGGAAAAAGAAAAATTTGGTTTAATCGTACTTGATAGACGTGAAGCAACAATAGGAACTTTACATGGAAATAATATACAAAAAATAAAGCATTTATCCTCAAATGTCCCTGGAAAAACCAAGGCTGGTGGACAATCTCAAGCAAGATTCGAGAGATTAAGAGATATAGCAGCAAATGAATTCTATAAAAGAATAGCTAAATCCGCCAATGAAGTTTTTACTAATATAGAAGAATTAAAAGGTGTTTTAGTTGGTGGACCATCTCCAACAAAAGAAGAGTTTTTAAATAAAGACCTATTACATCACGAATTAACTGTTTTAGACAAATACGATGTAGCTTATACAGATGAGTATGGTCTAAGAGAACTAGTCGATGCTGCTTCCGAAATACTAGAAAAAATTGAAGGCATGGAAGAAAGGCAAGCAGCTAAGGAATTTCTTCAAAAACTTGTCGAGAAAGAACAAATGGTAACGTATGGAGAGGAACAGGTTAGGAAAGCAATTAAGATAGGAGCAGTTGAAAAA
>CAYPLQ010000107.1:1572-4635 GCA_964411605.1 uncultured archaeon
AGCTGATACAAGGAAATACCGGATAACGGCAAAATGCACTAACTGTGATTTTGAAGTTCAGGAAACAATTGAAGAAAAGGAATTAGAGAAATTCGAAGAAAAATACGATGAATGCCCAAAATGTGAAGGAGAAGTTAATATAGAAGTCGAGGACTTAATAAAGGATTTATCTGAAAAAGCTGAAAACAAAGGTAGTGAAGTACTAATGATTCCAACCGATTTTGAAGAAGGAGAACAAATAAGAGATGCTTTTGGAGGAGTAACAGCCATATTGAGGTTCCAGACAGGTGATCTGTAATAATGTTTAGAAGATTTTACAAAGAAGTTGAAAGAAGTCTCCAGGAAGCTTTAGAAAAAAATAATTGGGAGGCAGATGACTTAAAGATTGAAGAACCCCGGGAAATAGCTGATTTAGCTACTGCAGTTTCATTTGAATTATCCTCAAAAACAAAAAAAGAACCATTTTCAATCGCTAAAGCATTATCAAACAAAATAAATGAGGACGATAAAAAATACATAAATAAAGTTGAGGCTGAAGAACCAGGATATGTTAATTTTTATTTTAATAAAAAAATTCTCTCAGATTTTATTAATGAAATAATTAAATCACCAACAAAATTCGGTGAAATAAATCAAGAAAAAGAAAAAATAATTATAGAACATACGAGTGCAAATCCAACAGGCCCCTTACATATAGGTCATTTGAGAAACGCAGTAATTGGTGATACATTAAAAAGAATTTTAGATAAAAGTGGCTATGAAACCACTACACAGTATTATTTAAATGATTTAGGTAAGCAAATGGCTTTATTGTTGTTAGGGGTTCAAAGATATGGAATAGATGAAGAAAAACCACCGGATGTGGCTATAGGAGAAATCTATTCTAAAGTTAATTCAAAGAAAGAAGATATAGAGGAAGAGGAAATTGAAAACATTATTCATGGATTAGAAAACAAAGACGAAGAGTTGAAGGAAAAACTAGATGATTTGGTTGAGAAATGTTTTTCTGGGATGGAGAACTCATTAAGGAAATTAAATATAGAATTGGATGAAGTAGTTAAAGAGTCAAGATTTGTTTTTGATGGCTCTGTTGAAGAAGTCTACCAAGAATTAAGTGAATACGTTGAAAAAGAAGATGGGGCATCTCAAATTAATTTTGGTGAAATAGACAAAGAATTGGTTTTAAAAAGAAAAGATGGATCTTCGGTTTATGCGCTAAGAGATTTGGCATACCATAAATGGAAATCTAGTTTAGGTAAAAACATAGATATCTTGGGAAGTGACCACAAATTATATTCACGACAACTAAAGAAAGCCCTGAAATTATTAGATGTTTCCAGTCCTGAGGTAATTATTTTTGAATTTGTTTCTTTACCTGAAGGAGAAATGTCTTCTAGAAAAGGAAAATTTGTTTCAATTGATGAATTAATTAAAGAAGTTGAAAAAAAAGCATATGAAGAAGTTGATAAAAGGAGAGAAGGTAAAAAAGAATGGAAAAGAAAAATAGCTAATAAAGTGGCAGTAGCAGCTGTTAAATATAATTTTATTAGTGTTGCACCTAATAAACCAATTAAATTTAACCTAAAAAAGGCAGTAAGTTTTAAAGAACAAGGTGCACCTTTTATTCAGTATTCATATGCAAGAGCAAGTGGTATATTGGAAAAATCAGATAACAAAGAACTTGGATTTGATTACTTTGAAAAAGATGTTTCGATTGAATTAGCTACGAAATTAGCCAAATACACATATGTTTTGGAGAAATCAGCTATAAAAAGAAAACCACATTTGTTCGCTGAGTATTTATTTGAATTAGCATCTAAATTCAATGAATTTTACAGAGATGTACCTGTTTTAGATTCTGAAGGAAAATTGAAGAAGAACAGATTATCTATTGTAAAAGCAACTAAAATAGCATTAAAAGATGGAATAGAAACACTGGGATTTGAAGCCCCAGAGGAGATGTAAGTTATGATCCCTGAAGACGTAAAGGAGTCATTAGAGAAACAAAAATATAGGATAATAGGAAAAAATGGTGCAGTAAAATTATGTCCTTGGTTAAAGGAAGGGATGAAAGGAAAAAAAGCCTGTTATAAAGAAAGATTCTATGGCATTGAGAGCCATAGATGCCTTCAACTTACACCTAATGCGGTTCATTGTACACAAAAATGCTTGTTTTGTTGGAGAGCCTATGAAGTCTGGAACGAAAACGAAATGAAGGACTTTGATGACCCAATTAAGTTATTAGATGAAGCAATTGACGCTCAAAGAAAACTTTTATCAGGATTTGGTGGATCTTTAGATATTTATGAAAAAGAATTATGGGAAGAATCTAAGAAACCAAAGCATGTTGCCATTTCTTTATCAGGGGAACCAACCCTCTATCCAAAATTAAGTGAATTTATTTCAGAAATACATAAAAGAGATATGACTTCGTTTCTGGTTTCAAATGGCACTAGGCCAAGTAAATTAAGACAACTTGAAGAATTACCTACCCAACTATATCTATCTCTTGATGCATACGAAAAAGAACTATATGAGGAGATCTGTAGACCTCAGATAGAGGATGGATGGAAAAAAATAAACGAATCACTGGAATTACTTTCTTCTCTAGATACTAGAACCGTTTTAAGAATAACATTACTAGATGGTTTAAATGATGAATTTAATAAAAAATACTATGATTTGATTAGTAAAGCAAACCCTGATTTTATAGAAATCAAATCATATATGAATATTGGGTACTCTAGAAAAAGACTAGATAGAGATAAAATGGTTTCAAATGAAAAAATAAATCAATTTGCTAGAGATTTAGAAAAGGAAACTGATTTAAGCATTAATGATAACATCGAAAAAAGCTTAGTTACTTTATTGAATAAAAAGGACCCAAAAATAGATTTTAATAACTAAAATGAATTTTCTGGTTTTTTTGGGGTTTTCTTTTGTCTTAATAGTTCCAATCGTTTTTTTAACAAATTATTTTTTGAACAAAGATTTCTTAACGAATTTTTTGATTGGGTTATCACTTAGCTTATTTTTTTCATTTATATCTCTGATATTGATAAC
>CAYPLQ010000108.1:0-560 GCA_964411605.1 uncultured archaeon
GATGGAGGTTAGAATTCATCCAAGAGTGGTCGATTATATTGAGGAAGTAGGAGAGAAAGAAAGGATCAAAGAGAAATTGGAGAATCTTAAGGAAAACCCTTACAAGTCCAGAAGTGGTGCGGATATAAAGAAGCTTGAGGGTAAGGAAAACGAGATGTATAGGTTAAGAATTGGGCCACATAGATTTGAATACTTTGTTGAGGAAGGAATTGTTTGGGTTGAAAATGCTTTTAGAAGAGAAAAAGGGTATCGCTAATATGTGTCTTTTTTATCAGATTTCTTGAGATTATTTATTTGTTGGATGTTTTTCTTGATGTTGGTTGGTTTTTGGATTTTTTGTTTTTATTATGCTCCGACGGGGATTTGAACCCCGGTCTTCGGCTCGAGAAGCCGAGATGATTGGCCGGACTACACTATCGGAGCACATCTATTTTTTTATTTCTATTTGATTTTTTTTAGTCTTCTTCCCAGAATTCTCCTAGGGTAACTACTTCACCTACGACTGTCACTGCAGGTGGTTCGAGTTTTTCTTTTTCCGCTATTTCTGTTATATTCTTTAA
>CAYPLQ010000108.1:570-4583 GCA_964411605.1 uncultured archaeon
CTCTTTCGTTTTTTGTGTAAACTTTTTCAAATGATGCTACAGGTGTTTCTTTGCTTTTTGTTTTTTTTATTTTTTCTACGATTTCAGGTAGATTACCTACACCCATCAATATAACTACTGTTCCAGCATTAGAGATTTTAGGCCAATTAATTGATTTCTCTTCTTTGGTAGGGTCTTCATGACCTGTTACAAACACTGCTGATGAAGCTATTCCTCTATGTGTAACTGGAACTCCATATTTACTAGGAGCGGCAATAGCGCTTGTAACACCTGGGATTACTGTGTACTTAATATTTTTTTGTCTCAGTGATTTCACTTCTTCTCCTCCTCTACCAAACAAAAATGGGTCCCCACCTTTGATTCTGGAAACAATATTTCCTTCTAGTGCCTTTTGGATTAAAATCTCTTCTATTTCTTCTTGAGTTAATTTATGTTTATTTTTTTTCTTTCCAGCGTCAATTAATTCTGCATCTTCTCTTGCTTTTTTTATAATCTCTTTATCAATTAATCTATCATGAACAATAACATCTGATTTTTTTAATGCTTCTAACCCAGCTATTGTAATTAAATCCTTTGATGGGCCTGCTCCTATTAAATAAACTTTACCATTCATCTTTTAATCACCAATAATTTTTTTTGCCGCTTTTCTTCCAAGTTCTTCAGCTTCTTCAACACTTCCTTCAATATTGACTCTTTTTTTCTTTTCAAGATGTTCTACCTGCAAGAGCAGTTTTTCGTTCTTTACTTCCCCTTTTGCTCCTACTGGTATGGTACAGCCAAGTCCAAATTCATTCATTGCAGCTCTTTCTGCTGTTACTTCTGCCTTAGTTTTTAGATCATTAACATTGTCAATTTTTTGTTTTAAAACATCATCATTTGTTCTACTTGTAATTGCTAGAGCACCTTGCCCAGGAGCAGGTAAGAAATCCTTAAGAGACAATCTTTGAGTTATCTTTTTTTCAAGACCCAGTCTTTGTAGACCTGCTTCGGCTAACATAACTGCATCTACTTCATTTCCAATCTTAGAAATCCTCGTTTCAATATTTCCTCGAATTTTTTTGACTTTAAGGTCAGATCTTACTCTTAATAATTGCTGCTGTCTTCTAGGACTCCCAGTTCCAACAACGGCATTTTTTTCCAAATCCTCTAAGCGTGTTCCTACTAAAACATCGTTTGGATATCGTCTTTTTACAATTGCTGATAATTCTATTCCTTTTTCCATATTTGTAGGAACATCCTTTGCGCTGTGAACAGCTAAATCTATTACTTCATTTATTAAGGCTTCATCTAATTCTCTTGTGAATACTCCATCTCCTTCTATTTCCTCTATTGATTTCCAGTTTTCTTTATCTCCAATCGTGTCAAGGGTTTTAATCTCAAAGCCCGCATCTGTTTTTTCTTCAAGTAACCTAACCACTTTTTTTGTTTGCTTTAAAGCTAATCTACTTCCCCGAGTCCCAACGATGTAGTGCTCGTTTTGGCTTAATCCTATCATGAAACAAGTCTACTCCTTTTTAGGTAGAGGTAGTTGACGAAATCTTTTCTAATACAGACTTTATTTTTGAAACTGTTTGTTTTATCTCTTCACCAGTGTGTTTGTAGGATAAGAAAGCGACTTCATATTGTGATGGAGGAAAGTAGACTCCTTTTTTGGCAAGTTCTCTATGCATCTTTTGGTACTTCTCAAAATCAGATTTCTGGACATCGGAATAATTTTCTATTTTATCTTTTTTAGTCAAAAAAAGAGAAAACATAGACGAAACTCCTTGAATTCTAGTATTGAATTCCTGTGTTTCTTCTCTTAAAAGCTGTCTCATCTCTTTTCCTCTTTTATTTTCTTCTTCTAAAATATCTAAGGTCGCTAAACCACCTGCTACGGTAAGAGGATTACCACTGAAGGTTCCAGCCTGATAAACATCTCCTTCAGGAGATAATTCTGACATAATCTCTTTTTTACCTCCAAATATGCCTATAGGAAAACCTCCTCCAGCAATTTTTCCTAAAGTCGTTAAATCTGGTTCAATACCATAAAATTCCTGAGCACCACTCATCGATACTCTAAATCCTGTTATAACTTCATCTAAAATAAGTAATGAATTATTTTCATTTGTAATATCTCTTAAAAACTGGAGAAAATTATTTTTAGGTGGAATACATCCAGTGTTTCCAAAAATTGGTTCAGAAATAATTCCAGCGATGTCTTCTCCTTCTTTTTCAAATACTTCCTCTACAGCATCCTTGTCATTCCAAGGAACAACTATTGTGTTTTTTGCTAAATCTTTGGGCACCCCTGGAGAATCAGGTGCTCCATGGGTTGAAGCACCGCTACCAGCCTTCACTAAAACGGAGTCATGAGCACCGTGGTAACCTCCATTGAATTTAATTATTTTGTCTTTATCCGTGTATCCTCTAGCTAAACGAATAGCAGACATTGTTGCTTCTGTACCAGTGTTTACTATTCTAAGTTTATCAATACTGCTAAATTTATTTATTATTCTTTTTGCAAGCTCTCCCTCTGGTTGAGTAGCTGTTCCTAAGGCCCAACCATTTTCTATTGCTTCCTTTGCTTTTTCTTTTACTCGAGGATGTGCATGACCAAGTATTTGTGGACCAAAAGCCAAGGAATAATCTATGTATTTATTACCATCGACATCACATAATTTACTTCCTTCAGCTCTTTCCATAAAAATTGGAAAAGGCTCATAAGCTCTGGCTGGACTATTAACACCACCTACTAAGTAATTCTTAGACCACTTAAAGAGATTTTCTGAATTTTTAAACTCCATTTCTTGCAACCTCCTTTGAGAAATAAGATAGAATCATATCAGCACCTGCTCTTTTTATAGATACTAAGGACTCCATAATTGCTTCTTTAGGCAATAAATCTTTTTTAATAGAATTTTTTATCATTGAATATTCCCCACTAACCTGATAAGCAGCTAAGGGTAAGTCAAAATTATTTTTTGTATCTCTAATTATATCCAAATAAGGCATAGCTGGTTTAACCATTAAAATATCTGCACCTTCTTTTACATCCAATTTATTTTCTAAAGTAGCCTCTCTTCTTTGACTAGGGTTCATTTGATAATTACTCCGATCTCCAAAATCTGGTGACGACTCAGCAGCATCTCGGAAAGGACCATAGAAATTTGAGTGATATTTAGCTGAATAACTCATAATACCTACTTCCTCGAAACCATTTTTGTCTAATTTGTTCCTGATAGCCTGCACCATACCATCCATCATTCCACTGGGGGCAATGAAATCAGCTCCAGCTTTAGCTTGTGACAAAGCAACTTTTTTTAATATCTTCAGGGTTTCGTCGTTTTTAACTTTTTCTTCATCAATAACTCCACAATGTCCATGTGAGGTATATTCACACAAACAAGTATCAGCTATTAGTGTTAGAGATGTTTCTTTCTTTAGTTTTTTAAGAGTTTGCTGAACAACTCCATTTTCCTTCCAAGCGAAGCTACCTCTTTCATCTTTTTTTTCGGGAACACCAAATAATATGATCGCAGGTATACCTAGCTCTTCAGCTTCTTTAGCCTCTTCTACAGCTTTTTTGATAGGAAATCTATTTATCCCTTCCATTGTTGGAATATTTAAAACATCTTTTCTTTTTTCAACAAACATTGGGTAAATTAAGTCATCTGATGATAGCTCAGTTTCCTTCAATAGGTCGCGAGTTTTTTCTTTTTTCCTATATCTCCGCATTCTGTTTAAAGGAAATCTCATTTTATTGCCCTAACCATTATGTTTAAAACTTATTCAAATATATTTTTCATTTTATTTTTTAACCTAATTAGGGGTAAGACCCTTAGTTTTTTAGGAAATAAAGTTATTGATGACCAAACTAGAAGAAGTGTGTAAGGAACTAGCAAATAAAATAAAGAAAAAAAACGTGGGAAAAGAAGAATTGGAAGATTTAAAAAGAAAAATTTGTAAGAAAAAAAATTTGGACAGATTCCCCAGTAATTCCGAAATAATGGAGTTTTTAGAAGATGAAGATG
>CAYPLQ010000109.1:0-4470 GCA_964411605.1 uncultured archaeon
AAGACACAATTCGGTGTTTTAGCACAAGCAATACAACAAGAAGTAAAACACCATCGTATCCAAAAAGGCTACGAGAAAGGAGAAAAAGAACTTTCCACTATACTAGAGAATTTACCGATTATTATGATGGTTGTTGATAAAGACAGACGCCTCAAAAAAATAAATGAAACTGGAGCAAGATTTGCTGGAAAAACTAGAGAAGAAATGTTAGATCAAAGAGGTGGAAGAGCACTAAAATGTATTAACCACCTTGATAATCCTAGGGGATGTGGATATGGTCCTAATTGTGAGGAATGTACACTCCGGAACACCGTTTTAAGGACTTTTGAAACTGGTGAGAGTTACTACCGTGAACTTGGAGAATTAACTACGAAAAAAGATGGTGAAGAAAAGAAAGTTGTTTTTTGGGTCTCAACTGCACCTATTAAATTTGGGGAAAAAGAAAGAGTATTGGTTTGTTTAGAAGACATAACTAAGCAAAAAGAACTTGAAAATAGATTAAAAAAAGAAAAAACTAAATTTGAAGAGATCTTCAATAATGCTAAAAACGCCATATATCTTTATGGATTCACAAATGGTGATGCATGTAATTTTATAGAGGCCAATGATGTTGCAACTGAGATGTTAGGTTATTCTAAAGAAGAATTAAAGGAAATGAAGCCAATTGATCTTCACCCTCCCGAAGAAGCTGAGGAGGTTAAAGAGATTATCGAGAAACTACTTCATCAAAAAGAATTGAGGTTTGAAACAACTCATCAATCAAAGAATGGAGAAGAAATACCTGTAGAAGTTCATTCCCATGTATTTGATTTACAAAATGAGAGAAAAGGTGTTTCAATAGCTATAGATATAACTGAAAGAAAAGAAACTGAAAAGAGGAGGAAGATATTAACTTCTTCTTTGGATCAAGCTAGTTTAGAGATTTATTGGATTAAACCAAGTGGAGAGTTTGCTTACACAAATAAAAAAGCGAGGAAGAAACTGGGTTATACTGAGGAAGAGCTAAATAACATGTATGTGTGGGATATTGATCCGAATCACGGAAAGAGTATTAGAGAAAAGCGATGGGAGAAATTAAAAAGAAGAAAAACAATGACTTTTGAATCTGAACACCAAAAAAGAGATGGAGATCTTTATCCTGTAGAGATAACAAATCACTACATAAAAATTGGGGAACAAGAATATGAATTTGCGTTTGCAAAAGATATAACCGAAAGAAAAAAAGCAAAAAAGAGAGAACAATTCCTTCATTCATTACTAAGACATGATGTTCAGAACAAGAATCAAGTAATAGAAGGTTATCTCGATTTATTGGATGAGGAATTAGAGGAACAAAATGAATATGTTAAAAATGCTTTAGAGGCATGCAGAAAGAGTCAAGATATAATACAAAAAGTCAGAACCTTAAGAGAGCTGAAAGAAAAAGAAATCAAAGAAACAAAAATAGATTCGATACTAAAAAGAGTTATAGAGGAAAACCAAGATTTAATAACTGAAAATGGATTTGAACTAAAAAAACCTTCTAAAATAGATTCTAAAGTAAAAGCTGGGCCTTTACTTATAGAGTTATTTCATAATTTAATTGAAAACGCTATAAATCACTCGGGTGGAGATAAAATAAAGATAAGTTGTAAAGAAGAAAAACCAAAACATTGCTTAATCACTATAGAAGATGATGGAAGAGGAATACCTGATGAAAAGAAACAAAAAGTCTTCGAAAAAGGATATAGGCATGGAGAAACAGCACAAACCGGCTTAGGCCTATACTTAGTAAAAGAAATAACTGAAACCTATGATGGAAAAGTAGAGGTAAAAGACTCCGACTTAGGTGGAGCCAAATTCGATGTATTTCTCGAAAAATGCTAGTTACATTTTGGTAACATCTTCTCCGACCTAAAGGAAAAAGATTTATTGTTCTCTTAAACTCCTACAAAAGTTAACTTAATTAAAAAAACAAAGTAGCGTTATTTGTTTTTTATTTTATGAGCTGTTTCTAAAGCCCATTCTTTTATTTTATCAATATCTCTAGTGTCGTATATTCCATCTTTTTCTTCAAATTTTGAGTTTTTTAAGCCTTTTTTTATTACCCTTCCAAGTGTTTTTTTAGTTATCCAACCCATTTTTTTAAAATTAATTATTCCACCAAATAATCCCATAGAAATTGGGTTCAGTGAATATTTCTCGGCTTTTTTTTGGAGATATAACTCATATGCTTGCTCTTTTTTTTCTTTTCGACCTTTTGAAACCTCAATTGGCCAACTTCCTGCTGAAACAAATAACGCAACTTTCTTTGATTTTAATTCAGTATTGTGCTTTTCAAGGAATAAAATTGGTTCTCTATACCATTTACCAATTTTTATTCCGCTTCCAACTAAAATTGCATCATATTCCTGTATAGATTCTATGCTTTGGTTACTTAAATCAATTAATTTGACTTCCAAGTCTTCTTCTTGTAGGACTTTTTTAATTATTTTAGATGAATTTTTTGTAGCACCATATTTTGAAGAAAAAACTAATAAAACATTCATTTTGCTCTATACTAACTTATTTCTAATAAAATATAAAATCAATTAATTAAGAAAAAATAATTTTTCAATAAATTGTTTTTAAAAGTTCGGTTTTTTCTTATGAATTAGATGTAGATAACTATTCATAGATGTAGATAACTATTCAATAATAATTTTTTTCTCTTTTGAATCTTAATTTATTTAGTATATAATATGAGATTTAATGAAAATCGAATTAAAATAAAGAACATTGATATCCATTATCTTCGAGAAGGAAGTGGAAAACCACTTCTTTTAATTCATGGTGGAAATTCCGATGCGTATAGTGCTTGGGAGAAAAATATTTCTTATTTATCAGAGAAAAGAGAGGTATTTTCTATTAATCTCCCTGGTTTTGGAAAAAGCGAGAAACCTAAACTAAATTATAATTCAGAATTTTTTGTAGAAGTAATAGATGAGTTTACGAAGAAATTTGGCGTTGAAAATTGTTCGGTAATAGGTAATTCAATGGGCGGAGCTCTTTCTTTTGCCTTTGCTGCATATTCTGATTATGTTGATAAGGTAGTTTTAGTGAATAGTTATGGAATAAATAAGAGCTATAAATATATCCAAAAACCAATTTATGTTTTATTAAATATTCCTTTTTTGATTAACAACCTAGGTTGGGGTCTTCAACAACTTATTGATAAACACTGGATTGAATGGGCTTTTTTTAAGTGGCTCAAAAATGACTGGGGTTGGAAAAAACTAAAAACTAATTTAATTGATTTAGAGGGAAAAATAAAATCACCTATATTAGTTATTTATGGCAAAAATGATTTCATTATTCCACATAAAGTTACGAAAAAAATTTGTCTCGAACTAGAAAATTGTGTTTTTAAGTCAATTGAAGGTTCTGGGCATTTGCCTCAAAGAGAAAAGCCAAAGGAATTTAATAAAATAGTTTATGATTTCTTGGAGGACTAATTTAGTTTAAAAAACATTTAATGAATTATTTTTTAATAAAATGTTTGCTAGGTGAGTTCTCTATTAACCAATTTTTTAGGTCATGTGTTCTTTCCTTTGGATCATATTCTTTTTCTTTATCTATTTTATTTAAGTGGTGTTCGTAGAATTCTTGATATAGTTTTTTCGCTTTTATGGCTGTTTCTTCATCAAATATCTTATCTTTTTCTATTTTGTACCCTATTTGTTTTAAGTCATCTAATAAATCATTTATTTCATTAATAGATTTAAAATTTGAAATAAATATATTGGTAGGTTCTAAGTTATTTATTAAATTAAATATTTCTTCTTTATTTCCATGATTGGAACATTTGGCTTCAAATAACGCTGAATTCTTGTATTCGTTTAAATAACCTATTCCTATATCAATTACTTTTATTTTTTCTTTAGAGAATTTTGATTTATTTTTGACTCTAGTTGGTGTGAAAAAACCATATTTTGTTCCTAAGCACTCATTTAAGGATTCTTGTATTTTTTCAATTTTCTCTTCATCAAATGGTAAGCCAAAGGTCTTAGCTAGGAATTCTGTTTTAGCTTCCAAGCATTTTTTTGGTATTACTAGATTAGTTTTTGTTAATTTTGCCATTGGTAAATGAACATTTGGGCTTAGAAATGCTTGAGCTAGTTCTATAGGGAGATTTTCAACTAATTTATAGTATCGGCTTTCAACTAAGCTTATTTCTAATCTGTTATCGAATGCAAGAACTTCTTCAGGTTCGTTTCTTTGAAAATAATTGGATACTGAAGAATGAAATGTATTGAAAACTGCTTTCTTTTTGTTCATGTTGAGTCATCACCTTATGGTGTTGTTATTAATATTTTTTTGGTTTGTTTAAGTAATTGTTTGTTTCTTTTGGAAAATTTTTTTAATTTATATTGAGTTAGAGTGTGTAGTTAGGTTATTATCACCTCTTCCAGGAGTTTCGTAAAGACCTGAACGTTCGTGAGTAGGGGAACA
>CAYPLQ010000110.1:0-4383 GCA_964411605.1 uncultured archaeon
AAATACCGAGTTCAAATGACACATCATTTGGAGTTGGATATGCCCCTCTTTCAGATACAGAAAAAATTGTTTATGAAACTGAAAGACTTCTATATGATCTAAGGAATGAGAAAGAAGCAGTAGGCGAAGACATCAAAGTGATGGGTCTTAGACAAGATGACGAGATCACATTAACAATAGCTTGTGCAACTGTCAGTCTCGAACTTGACTCAATTGATGATTATGTTGATTTAATGGAAGAATTAAAATCGAGAATAAGAAAATTATCAACTAAGATAACGGATTTACCAGTATCTGTCCAAATTAATCAAGCAGACAATTTAGAGGAAGAAAGTGTTTATTTAACTGTTACTGGTACAAGTGCAGAAATGGGTGATGATGGCTCTGTTGGCCGTGGAAACAGATCAAATGGATTAATAACTCCTAATCGACCTATGAGTATGGAAGCTAGTAGTGGTAAAAACCCAAAATCGCATATAGGGAAAATATATAACCTATTATCTAATGAAATAGCTAATGAAGTAGCTAAAGAGATTGATGAAGTCGATGAAGTCTACGTGAGATTACTTTCACAAATTGGTCAACCCATAGATGATCCAAAATGTGTAAGTATCCAAGTCTTTCCAAATAATGAAAACAAAATGAATGTAATAGAAGATACTGCGAAGGCTATAGCAGAGGATAATTTAGAAAATATACAGGATATCACAAAAAAAGTATTAAAAGGAGATTTAAAGACCTTTTAGATATTAAGTTTTGATTTAAATCTTTCTTTTTTGATTTTCTTTATTTCTTTCTTTCTATCTTTAATTAATTTATTTAATTCTTCTTTTTTGGCGGTAGCAAAATTTTCAAAAATATTTAAATCTAAATTTTCGGATTTAATAAATGGAACACCTTTTTTTATTAATTTGTTTTTGGCAGGATGGGACAAATCATTTTCAATGACAATTGCACGCACCTTTTCAGCGATTTTATCTGCCGTTGCACTTCCACCTCCGCTAGCATCTTTAATAAACAAAATATCTCCCTTTTCAATTCCCAAGGTTTTATTTAATTCACTTATATTTTTTTTTGTGAAAGAAGAAATTTTTTTTAAAACTAATTTATCTTCATCTTCTTTTATAGAATCAATTCTATCTGAAACACTAACCAAATCTGATAATTTATCTAATTTTTTTTCTTTTTCGGATAATTCTTTTTTTAAGCTCTCTATTTTTTTCTTTTTAGATCTAACTTCGGATGATTTAATAGCAGAAAGAAATCTCTTGCTTTTTATTTTACTAATTTCTTCTTTTAATTCGTTTATTTTCTGATTTTTTCTCTTATTTTTATTTTTTAACTCCTCAACTTGGTTTTGTAAATCTTTTACTTTCTTTTCTAAACCACTAACCTTTTTATTTCCCTCATCTCTTTTATCTGAATCAACATCTTCCTTTCTCGATTTCAATTCATCAATAGCTTCTTCAAGGCTTTTCCCTTTGATAACTAAATTAATTAATTTTTTATTTTCCAAATCCTCAGGAGATCTTTTATTAATGTTTCTAATTTTAGAATCAACGTACCTAAAAGATTTTAATGTAGCCGCCAAAGCATCTAATTGATGATGATTTTCTGTATCGTAATTTTTAGTTATTTCTCGTTTTTCCTCTTTGCTCAATGACTTATCTGGTTTCCATAATTCGGCATTTAGTTTTGTAGATAACTTCTTAACAGTGTCAGGAGCTGGTGCAACATCAGTAGAAACTAGAATAGGATTACCTATTTCAAGTATTTTCTCAATTAAATCATTTAATGAAATATCTCTCCAAGAATTAATCTCTAATACTTTACCTTCTAAACTTAAAACTGCTAACCCAGTTGTTGTTCCTGGATCTATACCAACAATTAAATATTTCCTCATTTTTTAGAACAAATTATGGATTAAGGCCTTAATTATTTATATAGTTTATATCTAAGAATCTTATCTGAATTTATTTTATAATTATTATCTAAGATAAAAAAACATTTCTAGGAGTTTTGGATATAACTTAAAACATCATTTACATCAAGACCAAGAGAATATTTTTTATTGAAATAATTACAGATATTCTTGACATCTCTCCGAAGAAATTTTTTAGCATTAGGATGACTTAACTTAATACTTTGACTCCAATCAATTATCTTGAGTTCTTTTTCAGAAAGTAAAACATTAAATTCGCTTAAGTCTCCATGAACATATCCGCAAGAATAAATTTTTTTAATTTCTTCCTTTATCACCTCAAAAATAAATTCAGCGTCTTCTTCACTCAATTTGGTTTTTGAGAGCTCTTCACCTTCAATATTTTCCATTATAATTGAGTGTCTACTCCAATCAAAGGGTTGAGGAACTCTTATATCCTCTTTTAAGTCATCAAGTATTTCATATTCTCTTTTAGCTGCAATTTTTGCTATAAACATCTTTGAGAAATGTTTTCTTTTTCCCAAGTAATCTCTTTCTTTTTTTACATCTCTGAAACTTATTTTTCCTTCTCTATGGAATTTAATAACCACTTCATTTCCCTTCCATTTCGCTTTTCTAATCTCTGATTCTTTTCCCACGCCGATTTCTCCTCCGATAGAATCTATAGAATCCCTTTTAATAAATACATTAAGGGCCAAAGCATCATATCCATTAAAATTTAACTTATAGCGTTTTTCCCCAATTTTTTTTCCTTCAATTAACTCAATTTTATCTAACCTATCAATTCTGTATTTAACTTCATCTAATGGTAGCCCAGAGAAATTAGCTATTTCCTCAATAGGGACCCAAGTAAAGGTTTTCATTCCAGTTTCTATCCCACGGAGAGTTTTAAAATCTTCTTTTTCAAGTGATCTAAAATTTTTAACTAACTCTTCTATCATTCTTTTTTATTTTAAATTCCCAAAGAAAAAGAATTTACCTATAAGACGAGATTTAATCAATAATGAAAAAGGAAACCTCAAAAAGATGGGATAAAAGATATAAAAAAGGGTGGCACTCAAACAAAAAACCTCTTAGTGTTCTTACAAAATGGGTTTCTAAGATAAGAAAGGGAAAGTCACTAGATATCGCTTGTGGGTTAGGTATAAATTCCATGTATTTGACAAAACACGGATTTGATGTTGATTCCATTGATTTATCACAAAAAGCAATTAAATCAGCTCAAAAAAAATCAAGAAAAAATAACTTAGATGTTAATTGGATAAATGATGATTTTTATGAAATAAAATTACCTATTAAATACTATAATTTAGTGATCTCAGCCAACTTTTATTTAAAAAACCAATTTAAAAGAATAGCCCGTTCTTTAAAGAGAAATTGTTATTTTATTTATCATCATCACCTGAAAAAAAATAATATAAATAAAGAAAAAGTATCTGGTCCACCTAATAAATTTAGGTTTGAAGAAAAAGAGATTAAAAGTTGCTTAAGTGATTTTGATATCAAGGAATTTAGTAAAAATATAACTGAATCACTTGCTGTGTTTGATTTAGTGGCCAAGAAAAAATAATTAAACACTTTGATTTAAATATCTTGACTGTTAAATAATATTTTAAGGATTGGTGAATACAATCAGAAATTTTTTCAATTATTTAACTAGGATAATAGGTATTTCCCTAATAATGGGGTTTATCTTACTTGTGATAGGTCTAGGTGTTTATTTTATAGGTATTGGAAAATCTGTTTATGTATTTAGCTTAATTCCTTATGCAACCCTGTTTGCTTCTTTTGTTTTTGTTAGTGCTACAACATTTTTAGATTTCAAAAAAATAAAAATAAAAAAATCTTTGACTATAGGTGGAATAATAGGCTTAATTTCTTTTTTAGTTATAATATTTTTGATAGAAGGAATATTTTTCTTGTTGGAATCTAATTTAAATTCAAACAAAATAAATTCACTTTTAATGGCTTTTTCATTTTGCATAGTTTTCAGTTCTGTTCTATTATGGATAATTAAATCTAAGTTTTACTAGAGAGGGATTTTAATGAGCATAAATGTAGCAATAAATGGATACGGAACCATAGGAAAAAGAATTGCGGATGCAGTTAATAAACAACCAGATATGGAGGTCTCAGGTGTTACAAAGACCCATCCAGATTATGAAGGTAAAATTGCAAACAATAAAGGATATAAATTATATAGTGCAATTCCGGAGAGATTAGAAGATTTCAAAGAATCCAGTATAGACGTCAAAGGAGATATAGAGGATTTAACAGAAAAATCTGATATTGTAGTTGATTGTTCTCCAGGCGGAATTGGAGCTAAAAACAAAGATTTATATGAAAAAAAAGACACAAAGGCGATATTTCAGGGAGGAGAAGACCATGAAGTCGCTGGTTTTTCATTTAATTCTTTAGTAAATTACGAAGATGCAATAAAT
>CAYPLQ010000111.1:0-2317 GCA_964411605.1 uncultured archaeon
GTGAAAAGATGTCTGATATTGGTTACTCAATAGACCCGGACCCAGAAACGACAGCGAAAGCAATGGGGAGAGAATTACATATATCTCCGAAAGATTCCGTGGAGATCTGTAATGCTCTTAGAAGAAAGGATCTATCAAATGCTAAAGATATTTTAGGTAAAGTCATAGATCAGAAAAAACCTATTCCATTTAAAAAACACAATAAAAAGAAAGGACACAGAAGCAACCTCCAAGGATGGGATGCGGGAGGTTATCCAGAAAAAGCCGCAAAAGAAATACTAAAAATATTAGAAAACGCAGAAAATAACGCTGAATACAAAGGATTAGAAACTAATAAATTACAAATTAAACACATAGCGGCAAAAAGAGGAAGAGAGATAGAAGGAATGATGCCAAGAGCTTTTGGTAGAGCAACGCCCAAGAACACAAAAACCACACATGTAGAGGTCGTTTTGGAGGAAAAATAGATGCCGATGGAAAGAAGATTCATAGAAGATGGATTAAAGAAAGCGGAAATGAATGAATTTCTCAGAAATGAATTAGATAGAGAAGGATACGGAGGAATAGACGTAAACAGAACCCCTACTGGGACACAAATAATTTTGTTTGCAGAAAAACCTGGAATGATAATTGGGAAAGGTGGAAGCAGGATAAGAGAATTAACACAGAAATTCAAAGAAAGATTTGATCTAGAAGACCCTTCCATAGAAGTGAAAGAAGTTGAGAACCCTGATCTAAATGCCCAAGTTGTAGCACAGAGATTAGCTAATGCATTAGAAAGAGGCTGGTATTTCAGAAAAGCTGGTTATTCCACCCTAAGAGATATCATGGATGCAGGTGCCAGAGGAGCTCAAATTATTTTATCAGGAAAATTAACCGGATCAAGATCCAGAGTTGAAAAATTCACTGAAGGATACATTAAGCACTGTGGCCAACCGGCAAAAGAAATAGTGGACGAAGGTAAAGCAGTTGCAAAAAAACAACTAGGCACCATTGGAGTATCAGTGAGAATTATTCCGGAAGACGCAAAATTACCTGATCAAATAGAGATAAAAGAACCTGAAGAAATTGAAGAAGAAGAAATTGAAATAACAGAGGAATCAGAGGAATCAGAGGAATCAGAGGAATCAGAGGAATCAGAGGAATCAGAAGAATCAGAAGAGGAAGAGAAGACTAACGTAGTTTGTCGGGAATGTGGCAACGAGTACAAAGCAATAACAGCAAGTCACTTGAGAACACATGATATGGATATGGATGAATACCGAGAAAAATACCCAGATGCCCCAATTAGGTCAGGTGATTAAGGATGGCAATACTTAAAGCAGATGAAATAAGAGATATGTCCCCGGAAGAAAGGAGAGAAGAATTAGAGAACTTCAGGAATGAATTGATAACAGAGAGAGGGATATCGGCTGCAGGCGGTCAACCAGAGAACCCTGGAAGAATAAAAGAAATTAAGAGAACAATAGCAAGAATAAAAACAATTGCAAAGGAGGAAGGAGATGAAAATATCGCCTAAAAACCTCAAAAAACACGAATTAATAGGATTAAAAGCTAGAGTTGAAGAAAGCTCCAATAGAGACCAAGTAGGGCTTAGTGGGGAAGTAATTAATGAAACACAAAAAACTATTAATATTTCAGGAAAAATAATCTCGAAAAAAGATTCTACCTTTATTTTTACTTTACCAAATAAAGCTCGTGTTAGAGTCAAAGGAGATATAATAAATTCATCTCCTGAAGAAAGAATCAAAAATTGAGGAGTTACTTATGTCAGCTAATATTGGATTAGATGTAAATGAACCTAAAAAGAAATGTGAAGATAAAAATTGCCCATTTCATGGTAGTTTATCAGTTAGAGGAACAGTGATTGAAGGAGAAGTCGCTTCCATAGTAGACGATAAAGGAGTTGTCGTTGAGAGAGAGTACACTCAAAAAATACCTAAATATGAGAGGTATGAAAAAAGAAAATCAAAAATTACAGTACATAAACCAAGTTGTTTTGATATAAGTGAAGGTGACTCAGTAAAGATAGCTGAATGCCGCCCAATTAGTAAAACTAAATCCTATGTTATCATAGAAAAGAGGTGATGGAAATTAAAGGACTTAAAGCAAGTGTAACTAAAGGGATACAGACAGGAACTGAACTCATATGTGCTGATAACACAGGAGCAAGGATACTAGAATTTGTTTCAGCAAAGGAATACAAGGGAGTTAGAAGAAGGCAACCTAAAGCAGGTGTAGGAGACTTGATAGTGGTTTCAGTAAAAGAAGGTGACCCAGAAATGAAAAAACAAGTTTTAGATGCAGTCATTATTAG
>CAYPLQ010000111.1:2327-2746 GCA_964411605.1 uncultured archaeon
AGCCAGAACTTAGAAAACAAATAGTTCATGGGGTTGTTATTAGACAGAGAAAAGAATATCGTAGACCAGATGGGTTAAGAGTGAGCTTTGAAGATAATGCAGCAGTTTTAGTTGATGAAATGGGGGAAACAAAAGGGACTGAAATAAAAGGCCCTGTTTCTAAAGAAGCTGCGGAAAGATTTCCAAAAGTGGCGAGCGCAGCCACTATGATAATATAAATAAGGTGAACAAATATGTCCAAAAAACCTAGAAAACAAAGAAAAAGGAGAGAAAATGCATCATTACATAAAAAACAAGATATGATGGCAGCACACTTATCCCAAGATCTAAGGGAAAAACATGATAAAAGAAGAATGCCTGTAAGGGAAGGAGACAAGGTTGAAGTCATGAGAGGAGATTCTAGAGGTGAAACAGGAGAA
>CAYPLQ010000111.1:2756-4368 GCA_964411605.1 uncultured archaeon
AGTTAATTTAGATTCACTAAAAGTTAAAGTTGAAGGAGTTACAATAGAGAAATCCGATGGTTCTGAGATCCCAAAACCTATTGATCCATCTAATCTAAAAATTACTGAATTAAAAACCAAAGATAGAGAAAGAGTAAGAAAATTGGAGAGATAAAATGCCTATGAAAAAGTATTCTGTCCCAAAATCTTGGAAAGTTGAAAAAAGAGATGAAACATGGGTCACAACCCCAAAATCTTCTCACAAAAAAGATGAGTCAATTCCATTAAACATTCTTCTAAGAGATGTTATTGGGTTGGTTGATAGCACAAGAGAATTAAAAAGAATATTATCAAATGGGGATCTTGAAGTTGATGGAAGAGTTATAAGAGATCACTCATTTGGAATCGGGTTATTTGATGTTGTAAGCATCCCAAAAGCTGATTTTTATGTTAGGGCAACGGTTGATGAAAAAGAGAGATTAAAGTTCATTGAAATTAATGAAGAAGAATCAAATTACAAGTTATGTAAAATTGAAGACAAAAGAAACGTTTCAAATGGAAATTATCAATTAAATCTTCATGATGGAAGAAACATTTTTTTGGATGAGGCAGATAACTACCAAACACAGGATTCTTTGCTTTTAGAACTACCTTCCCAAGAAATCAACAAAAAAATTGAATTCAAAGAAAAAAACCTAGCTCTAGTTACAGCAGGAAAACATTCCGGTACAATTGCAGAAATAAAGCAAAGAAAAGTCATTAAGGCCCCCACCTCAAACGAAGTAATATTAAAAGATGGAAATGAAGAATTTTCCACTGTTCAAGAATATGTAACAGTTATTGGAGAAAAAGAACCAGAGGTGAGTGTTGAATGAGTGAAACAGAAATGAAGAAAATAAAAATAGGTAAAGTCGTTGTTAATATGGGTGTCGGCGACAGTGGAGAAGAATTAATAAATGCTGAAAACATTTTAGAGGAATTAACAAATCAAGAACCAATGAGAACTCATGCCAAACAGACTCTTCCAACATTTGGTATCAGAGAAGGAGAACCTATTGGATGCAAAGTAACACTAAGAGGTCAAAATGCAAAAGAATTCCTAAAAAAATCCTTAGAAGTTAAAAACAACAAAATAAATAAAAAATCCATAGATGAGTATGGAAACTTTTCTTTTGGAATAGATGAACATACAAATTTCCCTGAAATGGAATATGATCCCAATATAGGTATATTTGGATTAGACATATCAGTTAGAATAAAAAGACCAGGTTATAAAGTAAAAGAAACATCAGATGAAAAAGATATTGCAGATTCCCATAAAGTCTCAGCAGACGAAACAGAAGATTTTCTAGAAACAGAACTAGGTGTTGAGGTGGTGGAAAAAGATGAGTGAAGACGAAAGAAGAAAATGTAGAAGATGTGGAAGAGATCAAGGACTAATTAGCAAATATAACATTTATTTATGTAGACAATGCTTCAGAGAAATAGCTGAAGACATGGGATTTGAAAAATACAGGTGATAAGATATGAAGTTAGATCCATTATCAGATGCATTATCTACTATCAATAATGCTGAAGAGTCTGGAAAATTAAGATGTGAAATCCCACAGGCATCCAAACTAATAGGTAGAAC
>CAYPLQ010000112.1:0-4366 GCA_964411605.1 uncultured archaeon
TTGAGTGGAGTTCACCGACAAATTAAATTGCCACTATGGTCTGGTAGTGCCATACGCAAGCCACCTCCAAATCTCTGATTAGGTAGTGGGTAGTTGACTATATATCCCAATAATTAAAAATATGCTTAATAATCAATTCCTTCTCTAGCCTTTACCCCAGCCTGAAGATAATGTTTTATGTTTTTCATATCTGTTACTAAATCGGATTTTTTAATGATTTCTTCTTTTGCATATCTGCCTGTTAAAATCAATTCTAGGTCATCAGGTTTTTCTTCAATAATTTCAAGTATTTCATCCAAATCAATGAGTTCTTGATCAATAGCAATATTTACTTCATCTAAAATAAGTAAATCAATTTTATCTTCATCTATAGCTTCTTTAACTTCCTTTAATGCTTTTTCAGCAAGTTTTTTTTCTTCTTCAGTTAAATTCTCTTTCTTTCTTATTCCTCGCTTCCCAAATTGTTTAAAATGGAAATTTTCAATGTCCTCTAAGATCCTTATTGCAGAGTCCTTTTTTCCCTTAACAAATTGAATCATACAGACTTCTAGACCTGCTCCAGCTGCTCTTATGCCTATCCCAATGGCTGCAGTTGTTTTTCCTTTGCCTTTTCCCGTATAAACTTGAACAAAACCATTCAAATGCCCACACATCCTTTATATTTAAACCTTAGAACGTTATCTTTAATTTATTGATTTATGTTTAAACTCAAAAAACTTCCAATAATTTTTGATTAAATAATAAAATAAGTTATCGGGTAAGTCTCTTGTAATTAATAAAAAGTTTAAATAATGAAAAGAGAGAAGTTAAAAATACAATGAATTATATTTATAATCAAGAATTATATCGTAAAAACATTTCTCCCGCACTACTGGAAAGTAAGGACGATGACCTAATTTGTCCAGAATGTAAAAATAAATTTAATTTATTTTATTCCAGGGTTTTTGCATGTAAGGGATGTCCCCATGCGGTAGAAGGATGTGAATTTGTCCGATGCCCTAACTGTGATTCAGAGTTTTTGTTAGAGGAAGTTAAGTCCAAGACAAAATCAAAGCAATTGGATAATTACATGGGGAATATTATAAAAAAATACCTAGAACTTTTTGGGAAAAGTCCTAGAAGATAATTTTTTAAAAACGAATATTTTTTATTTTTTTTTTAAAGAGGTTTATATATTGAAGGTTAGTGTTGATGGTGAAGAAAAGGAAATAAAAGAAGGACAACCCATTAAAGAAGTGTTAAATGACCATGTGGTAGAAAATAATTATTCTGTAGCCGTATTAAGGAATATTGAGGAATTTAAAGAACAGAAAAAAGGGAAATTTGAAATAAAAACCAATAAAGGACAATTAACTTTGTCGCTAAATTCATCTGATCAAGTCAAGTATTGGAAAAAAAATCTATCTAAGATAAAGAAATCAAAAATTAGGTGGGCTTCGAATGACATAGTTGCTATAGGGCCTTTTTCAACAGAAATTGAGCCACAAGAACAGGAGCAGGAATATAGTAGAGGAGATGTTTTTTTTGGTTTAAGTGGAATGAACAACGATAATACTTACTTAATGCTATCTAAGAGAGATCACTCTGAAGTATATGGAGTTGAGGATAGTAAGATAGGAAGAGTTCGTAGAGGGAAACATCTATTAGATAGATTAGGGATGGGTGACAAAGTCAATGAAATCAAAAATGTTGAAGAAACTAAAAGAGAAGTTGATTCTTCTCTTGTAAAGGATTTTGACTTGGAATTAAAAAACCCAGTCTCTATATATACTAATATCTTAGTTCAATTGTACAAAAATAGCCCTAAATCAGTAGAACACTTTTTTAAAACCATCAGGGATGGTGAATTAAAGATTGATAGGAAAACAAATACATATGTTTCCTCTAAGGGTGAAGCCCAGAGTTTAGAAAAAGAAAACAACATTAAAAGAAATAAATATTCTGTTTCAATTAGAAACGAAGGAGGGAGAATAGGTAATGTTTATTTTTATAAAAAGCAGAGACCATCAACTCAAAACCATAATGTTTTAGGTGAGATTGAAAGAGGAAAAGAATTAATTAATAATTTAGATAAGGGAAACAAAGTCAAAATAAAAACAAAACCAACTAGGTTACTAACTATAGGAATGACACAAAAAGAATCTAAAGATAAATTAGAAAATTACGAAATAAAACAAGAAAGAGAAGGGAACAAAAAAGATGATGCCATAATTGTTCGACAGGAACCTCAAGAAACAATGAAAGTAATAGAAAAAGGAAAAGTAAAGACGATTGGTGCAGAAAGAGATAAAATAATTAAGGTAAAATTATTTGATGAAAAAGCCCCAGAAACCACAGATTACTTTAGGAAAAAAACTGGCTTAAAAGATAAAGAGATTGGAGAATTAATTGTTCACTTTGCTTCACCTGAAATCTCTAATGTATTATTTAAGGGCTCAAAAGAGCTAGCAGGGAATTTAAGTAAAGAAAATAACCCAGAAGAGTCATCAAAAGTTGGTGAAATAGGTGTTACAAACCGAGCAAAGTCATCAAATAGAGGATCAATAGGTATCAGATTAGAAGAAAGTAAAAAGTTTGGACCAACAAGCGAAAACTTCTCAAACACAAACATAGTAGGTGAAGTAAAAGGAGATGTAGAAAAATTGGGAAATTTGAGTGATGGAGACCTGCTTTATTTAAAAGAGGAATGAAAATGGCAAGAAAAAAATGTCCTTCAAAAGACAAAATTAGTTACATCATCGTATTATCTCCTAATTCTGAATTAACACCCTCATACGTCTCTAAGTTCTTACATAGTCTTGACTTACCAATAACGATAAAAGAAACCTGTTATGGTGTTGCAATTGAAGGAAAAAACGAAGATAACCTCAAAGAAGCTATAGAGGAAGTAAAAAAACAAGATCCAGGAAACGTTTACTCAAAGAGAAGAGGCTTTCCAGTGGCAGATAAAAGGAGATGTAGAGCAGAACATGGATCGAGACCAGGTTTTAATCAGTTACAATATGAATATGATACTTTGTCTAATATCCCTGATGCTCTGGAACAATTTGAGACTGAATGCGAGGAAGAGGAAAAAGAAAAATTAGGTGTTGAAGAACTCAAAAAAATATTTGAAGAGGAAGAATAAAATGAAGATTTTTATTTCACCACCAAATAGCTTGATTTTAGCTAATTTAGTGGAAAAACTAGGACATGAACCATTGACCATGATGAAGGAGGTTGAAAAAAAAGTAAAAAACCCCCAAATAGATTCTCCTCCCATCAATGTTACAGAAATAGAGCCTGAGAAAGGACTAAAATACGCGAGTAGTGAGGTCCCATCAGGTGTAAGAGGTAGAATGGCGATTATTGGGGATTTAATAGATGAAGCTGAGGCCGCAATTATAATAGATAACCCAGACTATTCTTTTGGATGTGTAGGATGTAATAGGACTAATGAGTTAATTAAATATCTTTTAGTTAATAAAGACATTCCCTTATTAAAGATAAGTTATCCATCAGATGAAGAAGAAGGTAAGAAGATGTTAGAAAAGATTAAAAACTTCTTGAGGGATTTAGATTGATTAAAATAGCACAGATTTCCTGTGGAACAGAACATAGTGGAGTTCAAAAAGAAATTAAGAAGGCAGCTGAATCTGTTGGCGGTGAAATTTTTTATCCAGACGTAGAACTCGAAGAAATCGATGAAGCTGTTGATGATTTTGGTTTAAGTCCAGCAAGTCCGGATCTAAAATTAATGATTACAAGGGCCAAAAAAATAGTTGAAGGTGAAGTAAATGCCGACGCGGCAATAATTTTAACTTGTTTTCGCTGTTCAGAAGGAGCAGTAGTCAGAAGCGAAGTACGTAGATATATACAACAAAATACAAATATACCTGTTGTAACTTATGCTTTCACTGAAAAAACTAATAGAAGCGAATTATCCACTAGAATGGAGGCTTTAGTCAGTATCGTAGAAAAAAAAGACCTATTGTCTTGGGACAAACAAACAGGTATAAGCGCAGGCATCGATTCTGGTTCTTCTACAACCAAGTGTGTAATAATGGAGGACAACGAAATAATAGGGAACTATTGGACACCTACTGAAGAAGTTGTTCCAACAGCCAAAGAGGCTTTCAGAGAAGCCTTGGATGATGCCGGATTAGAAAAAAATGATATAGAAAAAGTAGGCGTAAGCGGATATGGTAGACATACTATAGGAAAAGATATTGAAGCAGATCTAATACAAGAGGAACTGACAGCTGGTTCAAAAGGAGCTGCATGGTTAGCTGATAAATTAGAGGGAGGAGCAACAATAATAGATATAGGTGGTATGGATAATAAAGCTATATCGATATATGATGGTATTCCAGATAGTTTTACTATG
>CAYPLQ010000113.1:0-1505 GCA_964411605.1 uncultured archaeon
GGCTATAGGAAAAATCTTACTTTGGCTTACGATCTTACCTATATCAAGTGGAATTTGGTATTCGTGGAAAAACTTTAGAGAAGATTTTACAGAGAAATACAGAGATTACGCAAAAAAGTCAGTTTATTTAACTACATTTTTCTTCTCCTCTTCGTTCGTTGTTTTCATTTATTATTGTGTTACTGCAAACAAAGATATCTTTTATTCCTATTGGCATTCTATGCCCAGTTATGAATGGTACTATAAACTATCCTCGGTTTGGGCAGGTAGAACAGGTTCAGTTTTCTTATGGATCTTTTTAATTATAGCAAGTATGGCGATTTCAGAATATGTTTTTTCTAGAAAAGACTTAGAAACTAAGAAACTCCAAGATTACGCTAGACCTATTTTATTAATCATTACCTTGCTTTTTTTAGGCATTCTTTTATCCAATAAACCCTTTGTACCTACAGCATCTAAATCTGGGTTATTAGCAGAAGCTCTAAAATACGATAACATCCCAAATAATTTATCTATACTATTAGATGCACAGTGGGGAAGAGGATCAGGGATGAATTCCCAATTGATAAGTCCTTGGATGATTATTCATCCACCAATATTGTTTTTGGGTTATGCATTGTTCACAGTACCGTTTGCCTCGTCACTCATTTTTGGAATAACTGGAAGAAATGATTGGTATAAGCTTTCCGAATTTTGGAGCAGGATAGGTTGGCTATTCCTTACTCTTGGAATAGCAATAGGAGCTGTGTGGGCATATGTAACACTAGGATGGGGAGGATATTGGGCTTGGGACCCAGTTGAGAGTTCTTCATTACTTCCTTGGTTAACAGCAACCGCTTATTTACATCTACAGAGTAGATACAAGGTAACTGATGAATACAAGTATTTAACACATGTATTTATTTTTTCTACTTTTTCATTGATTATATTCGCAACACTAATAACTAGAGGCGGGATAGTTGTAAGTGGAAGCGTACATGCTTATCCTTCACCATTACCCCAAATAAGGAACTTATTATATTGGGTTCTTTTGGTATCACCAATTGCATTAGGCAGCTTAATTATCTGGAAACGTTTAAAAATAAATAAAAAACATTAATTAGATGATTAAACTAAAAGACGGTGTACACATAGAATTAAAAAACAAGAAAATTATTGCTGATAGTAAAAAAACAATAGGAGATATTAATATTGTTTCTCATGCACATTCAGACCATTTATTGAAAAATTCAAACACTAAAGTATTAGCTTCAAATGAAACCTCAAAAATAAGTTCTATAAGATTAAAAGAAAGACTTAACTTATTGAAATCGACAGAAGTAGATTTAATCCCATCAGGACATATTTTAGGAAGTAGATCCGCATTAATTAAGGGAAAAAAAAGTTATTTATATACAGGGGATGTATCAAATTGTTCTAGGATGTTTTTAAATGGATTTAATCCACCTAAAGCAGATAATTTAATTATAGAATCAACTTATGGAAGAAAAAAATACGTATTTCCT
>CAYPLQ010000113.1:1515-2190 GCA_964411605.1 uncultured archaeon
CAAGGAAACTGAAATTAAAGAAAAAATGGAACGAAAAATAAATGAAGATATATTCAAAATTAAACCAAGACAAGCACCCCCCTTTAGAGTTACAAAGGAACACCCTATTCTAGTTGCAAAAAAGGTAAGAGAAAATAAAAAAGTGAAAGAACCTTCTCCACCGTAATCGAACTTATGGAAGAAAAAAATACGTATTTCCTGAAATAAAAGAAATAAAAAAGAAAATTCTTGATTGGATAGATGACAATTCAAATACTAATCTCTTTTTGTTCTGTTATAGCTTGGGCAAGGCTCAGAAGATTCAATATTTCTTACAAAAAAATACTAATAAAGAAATTTACCAACATAAAGCAATTAGAAACCTAAATAAAGTATATAACGAAATTGATAACCTAAAATTAAAAATAAATGAAATTAAAAAAGATAAGTTAGGGAAAAAAGGAAAAATCTTTTTGTTTCCTCAACATCTTTCTAAAACAAAGAAAATAAATAACTTAGCTGAGAAATTAAAAGCCAAAAAAGCTGGTTTTTCAGGTTGGGCTATTAATAATTCCTTCAAATACCAAAGAGATCTCGATGAGGTATTTATTTTATCAGATCACGCAGATTTTAGAGGATTGATCCAAATAATTAAAGAAGTAGATCCAGAGAAAATTTTTACTTACCATGGATTTT
>CAYPLQ010000113.1:2200-4267 GCA_964411605.1 uncultured archaeon
ACAAAATCAGTTATTAAATTAAATAATTAATAAATCATTTTTAAATTAATTTATTTTACTATTTACTAAGAATAAATTTTTTTGGATTTCAACAAAGAATTCCATTTTTTATAGAGGAGAATTGCTATGAACCTTAAAATTCCCCAAAGTGGATTCTATTAAAAAGAAATTAGAGCAGGATCTTATAGCTTAAATAAGTTCTATATGAAAGCAAAGTTAATCTTTTATGGTTATCCCGCCTAGTAGAACTGTGCCACCAATTACTAGGTCAGTTTCTTTTTTTGGTTCAGAAGCTCTACGTTTATCTTCTACTCCCCCTAATATTGGAGAAACATTGTTTCTTACACTCCATCCTTCTGGAACTCTTAAATCCACTCCTCCAAGAATCGTTAATAAATCTAATTTAGCGGGTTTATTTCCTATTTCCACATCTCTGATATCTAAGGAGACACCCCCTAATATTGCGGTTATATCTCCACCAACAAAATCTTTTGAGGTTGACCTTGCTTCACTTCCCCCTAAAATAGCTAATAAACTAACCTCATTATCCCCTAAAACAGGTGTTTTTCTGAATCTCTTAAATATGACTAATAAACCAATTAAAACTATGGCTAATGGCCACCAATTAGTTAAGGTACTTGCTTCTATTACATCTAATGCTATCAATTGGATAACGGAAGCTATTGCTATCAAAAAGATTGCTCCGGAAAAATTTCTGAATTTATTTTGTATCAAAGAATAGATACCTAATAAGATAAATACAGAAGGAACATATTTCCAGATTTGGCTAGTGTCATAGAATTCCGTTGTTGATAAAAGCAATAATAATCCAATAAAAATAATTATTAAACCTGTAAACACTTGGCTAGAGAAACCTCTACTTTTTGACATATTTGTTAATCTAAAAAAGAACTAAATAAATTTTTCTATCGTAAAAGGGGTACAATGAGATTGGGTAACCAAATCACTAAGAGAACCCTACGCCTTGCCTTGCAGGTAGCTTAAAAAAAAGAAATTTATCTATTTGACTGAGAAGACATCTTCCTAAATCTTTTGATTTAGGTAGGTGGTGAATCCTATACAAGTAAATGTGAATGGTGCCTTGAACATAACTAAAAAAGGTATGTCCAAAACCAATTCTGAATTGGGAGTAGGGAAGTAGTGGCATCATGGACACACCAAAGAGAATAAGGAAACCCATTGGATTAAGATACGGCTCAAACATAAATAAGAACCAAATTCAAACTTCTCCTAAAACCCCTACTTAATCATTCAATTAAGTAAAAGGTAGTTCACAACGATTTAAACATAAAAAATAGCTAATTGGAGGTATAATGTAAAATAATTTAAAATCTAAATTTGTTTATTGGAAAAATTTAGTTAATCTGGAGTCAGTTCTGAATTTAAGGCAGTTGTTAGATATAAAGAGACGTTTTCCATATTTTTGATCAATAAAATATATTTTACGGGGAACTCGGATTTTGATTTTGGCTATAATTCTAATTGAATTAAGATTAAAACTCTTTGGTTTAATTGATGAAAGAAATGAGGGTGTATAGATTTTATCTTTAACTTGTTATTAATTAGAAATTTTTGAAAGACTTGCTTCGCCCATAAGGTAACCGCCGAAACCTGTGATCCATAAGAGTATTGGGTAAACAACCCATCTTTCGATTCCTCCGAGCCCTAGGAATGATAATGGATTTGTTTTTCCGAGAAACACTACACTTAAGAGAACTAAAAGGGAAATACTGCCGAATAATATACTTAAGTACTTGAATGACCCCTTAATTGTTCTAGAAGATATAACAGCAGCAACACCACCGCTTACAAACGTAATTAATGCGAAAATTTGGTGCCAAGGAACAATGTTTCCTGGAAACACACCTACTCCAAAGACACCGATACCAAATAAGCCAAGTGAGAAAGATAGATCTCTTCGCTCAAATTCTTGATATAAGAAGTAGTTAGCAATAAGTACGAGAGCACCGGAGATAAGCATAGTTATATTAAAGATTGTTGCTGAAGGCTGTTTTATAACGCTATTTGGAGGACGAGACGCCCCAA
>CAYPLQ010000114.1:0-4240 GCA_964411605.1 uncultured archaeon
TTTTCTAGAAACCCATTTTTAGACATCAATTCAACAGAACCTTTTCCTAAACCAATTATTTCTTTATCAATTTTCTTCGCTATCGATATCTCTGAAAGAGTTCCATAACCACCTCCTATCGCTATTAATGCATCAGAGCTTTTAACCACAACTACGTTCCTTGCTTCCCCTAAACCTGTTACTATAACGTGATCAATGTACTTATTAGCGTCTTTTTTGTTATCTGATGGAATAATTCCAATTGTTTCTCCTCCAGCGTCTTTACAACCTTTCGCAGCTGCTTTCATTACTCCTTTTAGTCCACCACAAACTAAAGTAGCTTTTTCACCTATTTCTAATCCTATTTCATAAGCTAAATCTCTATTGTATTTATTTTCACTACTTGATCCAATCACACCTATTTGTTTCATAAAAAAATATTTCATAAAAAACCATATTAGATTTACGACAACTTTATAAGTTTACTAGATTGAATTTTGTTTGGTGGAAAATATATGGAAACTAGGGACATTATTTTGGCTTGCGTGATGGTTATTTCCGTTTTAGTTTTCTCTTATGAGTGGCTCACAGAATTTTGGGACAAACAAAACTCATTAATTGTTTTAAGTTCAATGACCCTAGTAGCTTCTTTGGCTCTATTAATCCTTTCTTTGAATGCCAAATTAGATACGTTGAATGATGAATTGGATCAAAAAGAAAGATCGCTGAGATTTAATATTCAAAGTTTAGAGGAAGAAATTGAAGAAGGAATAAATTCAATACGAAAAAGGAACAAGTAAAAATAGAGATAAGGACTTAAAAACTACTCTATCATCAAAACCCCCTGATATCTTGGTGTTTTATCTTAGAATTTCTAATAAAAGATTTGATTAGTTATGGCAAAAGAAATTATTTTTAAAAACCAAATTAGGTTTTTACGTGATTTAGATAATATAACGGACTTTAAAGAGAAACTAAAACAAAAAAATCTATATCCTTTAACTTCGAATGAGTTAAAAGGTATTGATTTATCTATTACTTACAAATGTAACCAAAATTGTGATCATTGCCACGTTATGTCTTCTCCGAAAAGAGAAGAAGTGATGAGTAAAGATATTTTAAATAAATGCTTATCAAAAATAAAAGAGTACCAAATAGGTACAACCGAACTAACTGGTGGCTCCCCTGAACTTCATCCAGATTTTGAGTGGTTGATTAATAAATTAGGAGAAACAAAAACAGATATTGTCTTAAGAACAAATTTAACAGCACTTGATTCATTTAATAAAAAAGATATCTATAAATTATTGGCCAATAACCAAGTAATTGTTAATGCATCACTACCAGGGCTTAAAAAACAAGAAATAGAAGATCAGAGAGGAAAAAAGGTTTTTGATAAATCTATTGAGGTATTAAAGAAACTAAATGATGTTGGATATGGTAAAAAGAATGATTTGGTTATGAATTTGGTGCATAATCCACGTGGAATCAATTTCCCTGAGTCAGAATGTAGTCTTGAAGATAAATACAAAGAATTCCTCAAGAAGGAACACCAAGTTGTCTTTAATAACCTTTTCACTTTAACAAATATGCCCATAGGGCGATTTTTGAAGCAATTAATAAGAGAAAACTTATTAGAAAAGTATTTAAAGCGTTTATATGAAGAATTTAGTCCAAATGCACTAAAAGAAGTGATGTGCAAAAAAATTGTTTCGGTCGCTCCTGATGGCACATTATATGACTGCGGATTTAACCAAGCACTTAACTTACCAATAAAAACAAAATCAAATAAAATCCAAGACTTAAAAAAAGAAGAAGTTATTAATAGAGAAATTAACATAAACAATCATTGCTATGGTTGTACAGCAGGTGAAGGATCAACTTGCTACAGAAACGATTAGAGATTAATTAATCCTTTTTTCTTGGTAATTTTGGCACTTTTTTACAAAGTTCTTTGGTATATACCTATAAGATAAAAAATTTAGATGACAATATGATGCAAGTGTGTTTTTCTTAAATAAACCATCTTTATTGTTTTTTATTCCTTTTCCTCTTTTTAGTTTATAAGCAAAATTTTTTTCTTTTAGATCTTTTATTGATGAATGATGGAATTCATGTCCTCTAAATTCACTTTTTTGTGGACCTAATATATTATCTTGTTTCATTTCACCTTTTACGTAACCAATAACCCTTTGATCACCCATATAGGCATTTCCATTAAAATAACCTACTAAAGAATGTTCTTGGTCATTTGTGATTAGCTTATTTAAAAGATACATTAAGCCCCCACATTCAGCATATATTGGCATACCCGAAGTTGCTTTTTCATGTATCTCTTGCCTCATCTCATAGTTTTCACTTAACTCTTCAGCAAAAAGCTCAGGATAACCTCCACCAAGATACAGTCCTGATACATCCTTAGGAATTTTATTATCATTTATAGGGCTAAAATTAACTAAATCAGCTCCAAATTGATTTAATAAATTTAAATTACTTTGATAATAAAAATTAAAGGATTTATCATAAGCTAAACCAATTTTTATTTTTTTATTTAAACTCTTAGTTTTTTTAGTCTTTTTTTCACTAAATTTGAACTTTGATGAGTTATTTGAAATCTCTATAATTCTTTGTATATCAATATTGTTCTCAACAATTTGTTCTATTTTTTTTAGTTTCTTTTGAATCTTTTTTTCTTCATACATCTCTTTTGCTGGTATTAAACCCAAATGCCGCATTTCTATGTTTATCTCTTTAGACCTAGGGATTGATCCTAAAATCTCTATCTCGGTATAGGTATTAATAGCTTCTCTTAGCTTTTTTTCATGTCTTTTTCCACCAACACCATTTAAAACAACAGCTTTGATGTTTGCATCTTTAAATTTCTTTATACCTCTTAAAATTGCTGCAGCAGTTTTAGTTATAGATGAAACATCCATTATTAATATTACAGGAGTTTTTAGTAATTTTGCAACCTGATAAGTGCTACCAACTTCTGATTCAATATCAATTCCTTCATAGAGCCCTCTAACACCTTCAATTATGGAAATATCTTTGCTTTTACTAGTTTTACTAAAAATATCTATGATATCCTCTTCATCCATTACAAATCCATCTAAGTTCATTGAGTCATTACCAGTTATGTACTTGTGGTAACTGGGGTCGATGTAATCTAATCCTACTTTGTATCCTTGAACATCGTAGTTCCTCTTTTTTAAACAGGAGAGTAAACCTATAACTAAAGTTGTTTTACCTGATGAACTTCTATCAGCTGTTACAAGGACTCTTGGAATTTCTAATGATTTATTCAATTCCTATTTTCACCTAAAACTAGTTCTCTTAACTTTGATTCTGAAATGGGATCAGGTAAAATAGGATCAGTGGTGTTCGTTATTTCTTCAAAAAGATGTTGATATTTTTCACTCATTTCAGAACTTGGTGCTGCTTCTATCACTGTTTTTCCTCTAATCTCACAGTCTTGAACCCTTTGATTCCTTGGGATATAAGAAACTAATTTTGATCCTAATTTATTTGCAAATTCTTTAACAATTCTTTTTTCTTTTTCTTGATCCTGGAGCCTAGAATTACAAATAATACCTCCTAATTTGCCATCCAAGACTTTTAATCCCTTGCAGATATTGTTTGCTGCATAAAGAGGTAAGTATTCTCCAGAAGTTACAATAAAAACCATGTCCACAAAATCCTTTCTTATAGGCATCGCTAATCCACCACAAACTATGTCTCCTGGTACATCGAAAATTGATAGGTCTGAATTCTCTAAGACATCAGAAGTTTTCTCTAATTCCTCTAAAGCCACTATTATTCCTCTTCCAGCACAACCAACTCCTGGCTCAGGACCACCAACTTCTACGCACTTAACTGAACCATATCCTTCTCTTACAACATCTTTTTCCTCAATATTTTCTCCTTCTTTTAAGTAATCTAAAATTGGTTTAATCCGATTTCCATTCATCAGAGATGTAGTAGAATCTCCTTTTGGGTCACAACCAATCAATAAGGGGGATATATCTTCATTTTTTTTTGTAGAAGCTGCTATTACGTTTGATGCAGTGGTTGATTTTCCAATTCCTCCCTTCCCATAAATTGCTAATTTCAATTAAATCACTCCGTCTTTTCTTTTTTCTTCCTTAATTCCTTACCAAAATCTGATTTAGTTATCGATCTTTTTCCCATACTCTTTGTATGGAGATCTTTTTCTAAGATAACCAAGTCATGGCCAAGTTCTTTTAGAGGTTGAACTTCT
>CAYPLQ010000115.1:0-4232 GCA_964411605.1 uncultured archaeon
TTACTACCATACCCGTGAAGGCCAAGTGTAGAATCGGTCACTTTGGCGAGGCGCAGGTCCTGGAGGAGCTAGGAGTTGATATGAATGATGAGAGGGAAGTGTTGACTGCAGCTGACAAGGAGAGACAGGTAGATAAAAAGAAATTTACAGTTCCGTTCGTTTGTGGATCTAGGGACTTAGGAGAAGCACTTAGAAGAATTGAGGAAGGCGCTTCCATGATAAGAACGAAAGGAGAAGCAGGAACTGGAAATGTTATGGAAGCTGTTAGACATATGAGAGCTGTTATGGGAAAAATTAGAGAGTTGAAAGGGAAAAGTGATGAGGAATTAAAAAAAGTTTCAAGAGAAATTGAGGCCCCATATTATTTAGTGAAAGAAACAGCTGATTTGCAGCGACTTCCTGTTGTTAATTTCGCTGCTGGAGGTATAGCTGGTCCAGCCGATGCTGCTTTAATGATGAATATGGGAGCAGACGGTGTCTTCGTAGGTAGTGGAGTATTCAAATCTGAAAATCCAAGAGCCAGAGGCGAAGCAATAGTTGAGGCTGTCAATAATTATAATGACCCAGAAGCCCTTAAAGAAATATCAAAAAATCTAGGGAAACCCATGAGTGGCTTAGATATTGATGAATTAGATGAAGAAGACAAAATACAAAACCGAGGATGGTGAATAAATCATCTACGCTCCCACTATTGAGAAGAATTAATTTAAAGAACCGCTATAATTCTTTTTTCTCTTTTCAGACAATAAATGTAGATTAAAAAGACCTCGTTTTGATTTATTCTAGTTTGGATTTCCAAATTATTTAGGCGATTCTTTGTAAGTAAATTTGTTATTCTTTCCTTAAGATAAGTTTTTAATGTACTTCTATCGTGTGACATCTTTCTCTTCCTTTCAGGAAGAGGCTTTCATCCATTCATTCGTGTCATCTACTTTTGGGTTACTAGTAGAAACTTCCAGAGACGTTTTGGAAGAGAGAAATATCCACTTCCTTTATTTGGTCACCACCTACCTCACCAGCTTGTTAGTTAAAAAGCTTCCAGAAGCAGGGTCAACAATAGTGGCTTCTGAGCTCTGCCAAAAGAACACCCCGTCCGCAGTAGAGGTTTCGGCCCTTACGTTCAATGAAAGATTCAGTCACCACCGTTCTAACAATTCTACATAGCTTAGGGACTCGGAACTTAACACAAACCCGTTACCTCAAATCAGAGCTTAGAATTACATAAAAATTTATCAAGGACCCATACACCCCACTACCTCAAGGAAAGAGACTTACTGCTCTCCCAAATTCTCACAAAAGTAAAACTGGATTAAATCCCACAATTGTTTTAGCTACTTTTTCAATATTTTATTTTTTTACTAAACTCCTAAGTTATTTAAAGTCGGTTAACATAAGAAATGTGTTGGCTTTTTTCACTCACCAAAAAGATTTAGGAAGGTGTCTCCAGCCAACTGATAAAATGAAGGTTGGGGTTATTGGGTTACAAGGTAGTGTTCAAGAACACTATGAATCTCTCAGTGAAATTGTGAAAGAAAAGAATGTGTATCGTATTAAGAAAAAAGGTATGGTACCTAAAATGGATAAATTGGTTATTCCTGGAGGAGAAAGCACAACTCTTTCTCGATTACTTGAAACCACGGGGATTTCTTCTGAAGTCAAGGATTTTTCTAAGAAACAAAAACCAATTCTTGGTACTTGTGCAGGACTTATAGTTTTAGCAAAAGAAGGTTCAGGAAAGATAAGGAAGACCGAACAGAATTTACTTGGGTTAATTGATATTAAAGTCAATCGAAATGCTTTTGGTAGGCAGAAAGAATCGTTTGAAGCGCCTATAGATTTAGATTTTCTGGAAAAACCTTTTCCTTCTGTTTTTATTCGAGCTCCTGCGATAATTGATTGGGGTGAAGATGTAGATATTTTAGGAAAGCATAAAAATAAAGGGGTTGCTGCTAAGCAAAATAATGTGTTAGTTACGGCATTCCATCCGGAATTAGTGGATGATAAAAGAGTTTTCAATTATTTCTTAGGCATTAATTAGTTTCTGACTTCCACTCTAATTTTAGATATATCTTCTCTTACTTCTACGTCATAACCCATTTCACTTAAAGTTGTCTTAATTAATTGCTTTAAAAATTTTTTGCTTTCTCTTGAATTTAATATCAACGTAAATTCATTTTTTGAATTTTTTTGTAAATTAAAAAAATTACAAGCCTCTATCCTTTCTAAATATTCTTCTGGAGTATCAATTTCATCCTTTAATTGATATGCATGGCTTTCAGCTACTTTAGGTAGTTTTTTCCAGAATTCATCTTCATCGGAAAGTTCTTGAAGGCGCCTTAAAAATAATGTAAAGTGATCTAGATCTAAGATCACGTGTTCTCCTTCAGATAACATTTTTGTATAAAATTTAATCCTTTCCTCTCCATATTTCTCAATAGTTTCTCTATGTTGATAGAAAAAACTAATCGCTTCTCTTATTACTTTACTTTGATTTTCATCAAATTCCTTTCTTAATTCATCCAACATATGCTCTGTTTCCTCGTCTAAGACAACTGTAATACGGCTTGGGGGCTTGGATGGCATCTTTCATTCCTCAATTATTTCTTTTATTTTAATGTTTGAACTTAGATTTTCAGAGATCTTATTTTCTAATTTTTTCTTTAAATCCTTTATTTCTTGCTTTAAAGATTTAATTTTCTCTTGTTTATTTGTTTTTTTCCTTTTAAGTTCTTTCAGCTTTTTTTTATTTTCTTCCAGATTTTTCTCTGTTTTTTTCTTTTTTTCTCGCATATTTTCCTTTATTTCATCTAATTGATCGTTTATATCATTTTTTTGTTCCTTAATAGTTTTCAATTTAGATGATTTCTCTTTTAATACATCAAAATTAGTTTTTAATGAATTTATTTTTTTAGATTTACTTTTACTTATATTTAATTCATTTTTTTCAACCAATTTTGCTATATCCTTAATTATTTCCTTAAAATCTTCTTGGGAATCCATCAGAATATCAATGGGATCTTTTTCAATTTCTTTATCTGTCTCATATTCATATTTTCTAAAAATTCTTGGCAAAAAACTTACTTTTGAATCAATTTCATCTTGTAGATTTTTTTCTTTTTTCTTCAAATCTTCTAAATTTTCTTTTAATTTCTTTAATTCTGGGTCATTTTTATCAAAATTAGGTATTTGGTTTTTAAGTTTCTCTATTTCGTCTTTTACTTTATTTACTTCATTAGTAATATAGTTTATTTGATCTCTTAATTCATCAATTTCAGAAAAATTATCTTCAATAGCCTCTTTTTTTGTAGAAATTTCATCATATTCTCTAATCAAACCATGTTTTTCATTTAATTCTTCCATGATCTTAATTGAGTTCTTTAAATAGTTTTTAGCTTCTGCAAAATCTTCTTCAAAAAAATGACTAATATATTTGCCAGATCTTCCCTTCGGAAAAGACTTCTTTAATTTATTAAATGAATCCATTAAGTTATTTAAATCAAGTTGATTCTCAAAATCATCCAATAAATTATTTACCTTCCGACAATAATCATCCCTCACATTTTCAGCAGTCTTACCTAATTTATCTTCAGTTTCACATTTCTTCAATTCATTTATTTTTTCTTTAAAATCCTCTACATTTTGTATTAATTTTTTTCTTAATTCCTGTATTTCTTCTTTCCTTTTTTCTCTTTCTTCATTAGTTTCTTTTTCAAATTTTCTTAAGGCTTCCTCAATACTTAGAACCTTTTCCTCTCTTCCAAGTAACTTTTTTATAAATGACATCTCTTACTTATTTAGAATTCTAATTTCTTATCTAATTTACGCTATTCGAAAATATTTTAAGGTTAAAAAAATGAATTACCCTTGCCCACTAAATTTGGGCGGAAGGCTCTTTCAGAGCCACTCAAATAATCCATAAATGGAGGTAAACAAAATGGCAAAAGCATCAGAAGAAAATGTCGTATATGTAGGAAACAAAGACGTAATGAGTTATGTGCTAGCAGTAACAACACAATTTAATGAAGGGTCTGACGAAGTAATCATAAAAGCCAGAGGAAGAGCTATCTCAACCGCAGTTGATACAGCCGAAGTAGTTAGAAACAGATTCCTAGAAGACGTAGAAGTAGATGATATAGAAATTTCAACTGAAACTCTAGAAAACGAAGAAGGTGGAGAATCAAACGTTTCTTCAATGGAAATCACTTTAACGAGGAAGTAAGTTATTCCTATCC
>CAYPLQ010000116.1:0-2896 GCA_964411605.1 uncultured archaeon
GGTTCACACATATCGTCAATTAAATGATAAACCAATTTTTCTTTTTCCTCATCTGTCAACCACTCACTAATTTCCCTTTTCAAATTTTTGATAAGCTCTTCTATATCCGTAGAATCGTTACCAAAAACAATTTTGGTCTTATCATCTCCCATTTACTCACTCTCCTCTACAACTATCTCGGCATCTAACCTAGAACCTTTCGAAAACTCCTTAATCATATCTTCGACTCTACCCAATAGTTTAATCACAGCTTCTCGTTCACCTTCACTAACCTCTATATCAAAACCCAAGTTTTCTTCACTCAAAATTATCACCCTCCAATTTTTCTAACATTTTATCTCGAAACTCATTCTCCCCCATATCCAAATTATCAGCCGAATTACGAATCCACTTCTCCTTCCGTTCCTCAGACCACTCTGAACTTTTCTTTTTATAGTAATCCACATAATCTTGTGGGATTTTTTGTTTCTCCTTCTCAAGCTGACGTTCAATAGCCTCAAGTTTACCTTCCAACTCTTCTAACTCTTCCTTAGTTTCAGAACAAAGGAAAGCCTTATGTATTATCTCTTTCTCAGCTCTGAAACCAAAGTGTTCAGGGTTTTGCATTTTTTTCGGTCTTCCCAAAATTTTCCTCCTTTCTAAACCCAAATGGTTGTTTAATATATATAAATATTTGGTTTCTTTTAACACGTTAAACGAAAGAAAAAAATTAAACTTCGTGCTTTCCTTCACAACCTATTCCGTGATATTCTTGTTCATTTCCACACTCTCTACACTCCACTTTACCACAAGCATTCAAACCCTTTTCGGTTATGAAAACACCACACTTATCACACTCTACAGGATTACTCATATTTTATTCCTCCTTTCCAATATCAAATGCGTTCCATCTCTTATTAAAAGGTTATTATTTAGAAAATTCTAAAGAAAACATCGTTTAACGAGTTAAACAAAACTCAAATAATAAAATAATAAACAAAAAGAGTTTTGTTTTTTTTGTTTTGTAAAACAAAACTCATCAACATACCCTTAAATTATATGGGTTTTTTGTTTCACACGTTAAACAAAAAGGGGTCAACACGACAACAGAGACGGAAAGGAGGTTCGATAAAGAACCAGCAATAACTCTGTTGTCGCATCTCACCCCCCATAAGAAAAATAAAGAAAAAGGTTTTTAGACTTTTCGTTTCAAGCTATTTTATTTCGGCAAAAATCAAACAATTTTCGTGTTTCTCTTTCTGTCAACGAAACCATAAACTCTTCCTCAGCATTTCCATCTTCGTCTTTCTTATAGAACCTCAAACACAAGTGTCCATCGCTGTTATAACTCACTTGTAAACTAAAATCTTCTCGTGAATAATCTGTGTATTCTTCCCTCAATGTTTCAATATTTGTTTCTCTCTCGAATATGTGAACCATCTCAATCACCGATTATCGAACTAATTTTATCACTAGCCTCGCTTTTAGACAATCCTTCTTCCCAAGCGTTCATATCCCTAAGAGTCTTTTTTTGTTTTTCTGTAGCTGGTGTAAAATCTTTTCTCTTCCTAGAATTATTTTTCCCTACGTTTTTCTCTATAAGTTCACTAGCCTTATTTTTAGAAATATCGCTTGAATAATCCACTCCCAAGTCATCTAAATACTTTTTTTGAGCTTTCGTAGCTGGTTCTTCTTTGTTTTTCTTATACCTATCCATATTCTCTTGTTTAAATTTCTGAATTAGTTTCGTGTTTTCTATTTTAATTTCCTGTTCTAAAACATCACTTGTAGCTTTGATTAAATTTTTTTCTTTCTCAAAATCATTTCTAGATTCTAACTGTCTCCGAATATCTGTCCACTTATCAGCCAGAGTAGGTTTCTCAAAAGCCTCTACTTCTACTTCAATCATTTCTTCATCGTCTTCACTTTCATCTAAATCTTGAACGTGTTTCTCCGCTTTACCTTGCTCGATTTTTTTCTTACCTAACTCATAATCAACCTCAACAATATTCCCTTCGTTAACACTAACACCACCTATTTCTATGTCTTCTTTTGCTTGGATTTTTATTTTCTCTTCACTCATTTGTTTCATCCTCCAAACGACTTTTAAACTTTGTTTCCTCCGCTATTTTCTTTTGGAAATTTTCGTCATCTATGTTTTGGATTAGATATTCCGTGTTATTTTTTGCATTAGATTCTTTTTTAGCTTCCATTAGTTTTTCCTTAACTATGTCTTTCACACTTATGGCATCAAAACCCATATTACAACCTCCTTAATAAATATATATTTTTATTTATATTTATAAACCTTTTGTGTTATTGTTTGAAAATTTCTAAAGAAAAAAATAACCCTTCAGCCTCGCCTCCGTTCCTCATCTAAATCTCAGAACCCGTTTTACATCATCAGGGTTAAGGTTTATCGAAAACATCTCTAAGCTCTTCTTTACCTACCTCATAATTCAAATGATTCTTGCTTGGTTTTCGTGATTCGACAGGTTCTTTCCCTTTCAAATATTCCTTAGTTTGCCAACCCATCAAATAAAACTCCATGTCCGACTTTTTTAGAACCAAAAAATACACATCACACTTATCAATGTAATCCTTCCTCACAAACAATATCGGGTCTCTAGTATATGTTGTTGTCTTAACATCAAGTTTTTTCCTGACTCCACCGATTTTTACGAAAAAATCTTGTTTATCTCCGTCCGGTTTCCAACCTGTATCAACCTTAACATCATAATACTTAGCTAAAGCCATCTCACCAAGAATACCATTTATATAAGCTTCCAAACTCGTCTTATCAGAATCATCTTCAATAGCTCTATCAATATGGTCTTCCTCTTTGTGTTTTAACCAAATCCTCTTAGCTTTCTTTCTACCTTGCTCCACTTCTTCTTCGGTTAAAACAACCTTCGGG
>CAYPLQ010000116.1:2906-4226 GCA_964411605.1 uncultured archaeon
CTTATTCTGACTCATCTTCACTATCCTCCGTTCTCGAATCTTCTATATAATGTTTCATTTCCCTAAGCTCTTCTATAGACATTTTCGAATATTCTTCTTTGAGTTTACTCATTAGCGTTTGTAAATAAGCAACCCTATTAACTATCTTCTCCAACTCATCTAAATTTGTGTTTTGAATATCTATGTTTTTTGCTTTTATCTCACCTTTACTACCAGTTCCGAAGTGAATCAATCCTTTGTCTCTAAGAGTTTCTCGTTTTTCAATAACTTCTCCTCTTTCATTTAATGTATATCTTGTTTTCTTGTCATAATCCATTTTAGGGAGAGTTTTTGAAGTTTTTATCGCTGTGTCGTTTCCAACACTTACTTTCGCTTCTTTAATTGGTTTTTTTGTAAAGTCTTCTGACATATTCTAACACCTCCTTTCCAAAAAAGAGTTAATATATATTTATTAATAAATCTTTTGATGGAAAAGTCCGTACAGATAAGATATTTACCCCAACTACCCTATCCTAAGACTTAAAAAATCACTCTTTAAACAACTTATCAGGTATCTCACTAATAGGTAACAAACTCAAACCAGCAAAAAGCACCAACTGTCTATCAAAAACAACCCCTAACAAAACAAGAACCAAAGCAATACCCCACTTAACATAATCCTCTCTAATAAAACCACCTAACCAAAAATCTTACTATCCTCGGTTTCTTCTCTGATAAAATCGTCAACACAAACCCCATTCTCTTCAAGAGCTTCTTTAAACCTCGAAGAATCAAGTTTAGGATGTTCCTGCATAATAGCTTGAACCCCCTGACCCACCAGATTAATTTTTTTATCCTGTTTTTCAAAACTTTCTTTAAAATACCCCCTATTTTTCTCAATCTTATCTTCCAAATTATTAGTTTTTTTCAAAAAAGTCCAAATCGCTGTTCCGCTAACCCCTATCGCAGTTCCGACAATAGATAAAACACCTATAATATCCATAATTCCCGACACACACTTATTTTTAAACATTTCAACTTAAACGTTTTTCCAAATCTTCAATCCTTTCCTCAAAATCTTCGATAACTTCTTGTTGGTCTTGACAAACTTTGAGAAGGTAAGAAGACATACGACCAAGCTCAACACCCTCCTTATCAGCTTGTTCTAACTCCTCGTCTTGAATTTTCACGTCTTCTTTTTTCTTCCCCCTATTTTCATCTTTTCTCCTATTCCTAATCCTTTCTTTAAATAATTCTTTAGCTTCTTTCTTTGTTACTCCCTTCTCGTCCATTATTTTTTGCAATGAAGAAGGTTTTTTAACAAAATCAGGGAGATTCTTA
>CAYPLQ010000117.1:0-4053 GCA_964411605.1 uncultured archaeon
AAGTGAATACAAAGAGGCTTTATCAAATTTAAACGAAAGAAATAGTTATGATAAATTAAAAGGAGTAAAAGGCCTTACATCTAAAAATAAAACCCCTGAACCCCTAGAAAAAGGTATACTTAGAGCAAAACACGATCAATATGTTTTTAAAGATGGAACAATTCGATATGATTTAACAGATTTACCTCTAACACATTTTAAACCAAGTGAAATAAATACTTCTGTAAAGAAACTAAAAAAACTTGGATATAAAAAAGACATCAATGGCAATAAATTAGAGAACCCAGATCAAATACTAGAACTAAAAGTTCAAGATGTTATTTTATCCAAAGAAGCATGTAATTACTTATTAAATACATCAAAGTTCTTAGATGATTTATTAAAAAAATATTATGGATTAGATCCACATTATCAAGCTAAAAACATTGATGACTTAAAAGGCACATTATTAGTGGGCTTAGCCCCTCATACAAGTGCAGGCGTACTATCTAGATTAATTGGTTTTACAGAAAAACAAGCAAATTATGCACACCCATATTTCCATGCTGCAAAACGAAGAAATTGTTTCCATCCAAGCCAAATTATTTATTACAAAATTGGAGAAAATTGGAAGAAAAGCACAATAAAGGAATTAGTAGAAAAACAACTAAATCCAGACAAAATCCAAGAAGATGATTTTGGAACAAAATACAGTGATCCAAAAGAAAAAATATTTGTTCCCAGCATCAACAGAGATAGAGAAAAAGTAATTAGGGAAGTTAAAAAGGTCCAGAAAACCCCTTCCCCTGACCATGTACTAATTTTTAAAACAGAAACTGGAAAAGAAATAAAAACCACACCCCATCACGATCTTTTAGTTTCAAAGGATGATCAAATAATAAAAAAAGCTGCTTATAACGTAGATGAAGGAGAAAAATTACTTGAAATAAATTCCTTAAACCCAAAATCAAATAAAAAATCATTTGAGAAAGGCGTTGATTCAATTAACTATTCAGAAAGTAAAATAAAAGAAGTTTCTATAGATTCTAAAGAAATTACTCGATCAAAAACCGAGTATGTATACAATATTGAGGTAAAAGAAACAAATACAGTTTTAATAAATGAAATTTACTCATTCCAATGTGATGGTGATGAAGACTGTTACATGATGCTTTTAGATGGTTTATTGAATTTTTCAAGATCATATTTACCGGATAAGACTGGTGGAAGAATGGATGCTCCTCTCGTACTAACATACTCCATCGACCCCAACGAAGTTGATGATGAAGCACATAATTTAGATATTGTAGAAGAATATCCTCTCGATTTTTATGAAGCTACACTTGAAAAAAAGAGCCCTAAGGAAGTAAAAATAGAGATTGGAGAAGATAGATTAGGCACTGATCACGAAGTTGACAAATTTAATTATTCGATACAAACAAGTGACATATCTAAAGGCCCTAAAGAGAGTGCTTATAAAAAACTTGGGCCTATGATTGATAAAACCCAATCCCAATTAGATCTTGCTGAAAAAACCAGAGCAGTTGATGAACAGGATGTTGCAGAAAAGGTTATTGAAAAACATTTTTTACCTGATTTGATGGGTAATTTAAGAGCTTTTTCTACACAACGTGTAAGATGCGTACAATGTAACACTAAATACAGAAGACCACCGTTACAAGGAAATTGTTCAAAATGTGGAAGCGATTTAACCCTAACTGTTCATGAAAATAGTGTAAAAAAATATTTAGATGTTTCAAAAGAAGTTGCTGAGAAATATGGAGTTTCTAATTACATAAAAGAGAGATTAACGATATTAGAACTATCACTAGAATCTTTATTTGAGGACGACCAACAAACTGGCTTAGCTGACTTCATGTGAATCAAAAATATCTTCTTCACCACTAACAAATTTATTTAAATCCCTAATTATTTTATTAATACTAAATCTAACTTGTTTAGTTGTGTCTCTATCCCTAACAGTTACTGTTTCATTTTCAAGTGTTTCATGATCGATTGTTATACAATAAGGTGTTCCAATTTCGTCTTGTCTTCTGTATCTTCTTCCAATTGATCCACTATCATCATATATTGCTTCAAAGTCATTTTTAATTGAATCATAAACTTCTCTAGCCTTCTTAACTAAGTCTTCTTCTTTAGTTAAAGGAAAAACAGCTACTTTAATTGGTGAAATTTTTGGTGAGAAACCAAAATAAGTTCTCTCCTCGTCATCCACAATATCTTTTTCAAAAGAATGCTCCATAAGAACATAGGTTATTCTATCTAATCCATATGATGGTTCAATTACATGTGGAAAATATTTTTCTCCCTTAACAATTTCTTCTTTTTTGGTGATATCAACCATATCATCGTTAACAACAAATTTTTCCTCACCAACTTCTATTTCTACTTCACCATCTTCAAGTGACTCCTCCAATTTTACTGGGTTCCTTGATTTTAATTTTTCAACAACTTTTTTAGCGTCTTCTTTGTATTTAGGCCCGATTAAATCCATATTAGGTTCAATTACATGCTTTGTTTTTTTGATTGGCTCCTCATATTTTTTGAAAGCTCTTAAATCCTTATTTGATTCTTCAGAATGTTTTTTTAAGTCATAATCTTCTCTATCAGATATCCCAGCTAATTCAATCCAACCAAACCTCTCAGATCTAGCTTCTACATCCCAGCAGTCACTGGCATAATGAGCTCTCTCTTCAGGAAGATGCTGACGAAACCGGAGTTTCTCTACATCCAAGCCAATGTTTAATAAGAATTCCTTAGAAAGAACAAGATAATAAGCCAATAATTCACTATCCACTATTCCGTTCTCCACAGCTTCTTTTGCGGGACACTCAAGATAATCTTTATTGTTTTTTTGATGATTTATTGGATAAAGAGTCAATTTTTGATCACTTACGTCACTAAAAGATGAATGTGTTTTTTTTTCTGGTTCTACAAAGACTTCTGCCTCCATCTGTTGGAATTCTCTCATCCTTACAACGCCTTTTCTCGGAGAAATTTCATTTCTATAAGCTCTACCAGTTTGAATGACACCAAAAGGAATCTTTTTTCTATTAAATTGATATAAATAATTAAAATTTACAAAAATTCCTTGAGCGGTTTCAGGCCGCAAATAAGCTGGTCGACCTTTCCCTGGACCAATATTGGTCTCAAACATTAAATTAAAATCATAGACTTCTCCAAGTCCACCATTGCATTCTGGACAAGTAACATTGTTTTCTTTAATTTTTTCTTCTATTTTTTTATTCGATAATGTATCTGGTTCAACTTCTACAAAATCTTCAATTAAATGATCAGCTCGGAAGGATTTATTACATTCTTTGCATTTTGTTAAAGAATCTTCAAAACCACTCAGATGTCCACTAGCTTCAAAAACTGATTCAGACATAATGTTTGTCGTAGTAATCTCTGAAAATCCCTCTATTTCCTTATAGTGTCTTTTCCAGTTTTTTTCTATGTTATCAAGTAAATTAGATCCAAGCGGCCCATAGTCATAAAAACCACTAGCCCCTCCGTGGATCTCAAAGGATGGCCAAATAAAGCCTCGTCTCTTTGAAATATCCATTATTTCTTCGTAATTATCTGACATCTTAATGACTAAAGAAATGCTTTTATTAAGTTTCTATCCCTAACCATTCCTACGATATTGTTATCTTCATTTATGACGGGAAGTTGCTCTATCTTGTTATAACTCATTTTTTTAGCTGCATCCATAACACTTGAACCTCGATACGTAGATATAACGTCTTCAGTCATTATTTCCTTAACAGGTAACTGAGGTAATGTAAGTCTAGAAACATCGTAATATAATTTCATTGTATCTCTCATGCCATCCCAGGTCCATTGGTCTTCATCGGAAGCAGCTCCCATATCTGATCTCCCTAAATCATCTTCTTTTTTAAAGGCTTTAACTAAATCTGTGTCACTGATAACTCCTGCTAACTTTGCTTCATCATTAAGATCTGGAATTGCGTCTTTATTAGCTAATCTCATAATTTCTCCTTCTTTCGGATCTGGTGTTTCTAGCCATATTGAGTGATATCTATTTTCCAT
>CAYPLQ010000118.1:0-4037 GCA_964411605.1 uncultured archaeon
CATTTGCTTTCTCAATTTCACGTGCCTCTTTAGATAATTTCGCAGCTTTACCCATCATTTCGTGAGTAGCTGAAACCAAAGGCAAGTAATCATTTCTTTCCTTCATTCTGAAGCAAGCAACTTGGTTTTTTTCAGCAACTAACTGCGCAATTTCTAAACTAGCTCTAGCTTTAGCCATTGCATATGGATTATCAAAATTATTTTCAACAATATCACTAGCATCCATAATTACCTTAGGTAAATATAATGAACCAGTCTTAAGAGAATTAATCAATTCATCAATTTCGTTCACCAGCTTCCTAAAAACCCCAGTATTTGATAAAACTCTTAAAACATTAGAATTAAAATCAGCCATCTCAGTTGGATCAAGAAATTCTTTCCTAGCCCCAATTAAAGGATCTCCATAAGTAAAGATATACCCAAAACCTTTTTTCTCTAATTCTTCAGTGATTTCCCTACCCACATAATCCCCTATTACAACAACAGGCAAATCAATTCCCAACTCACCTAAAACCTTTTTTGGACCAGGGGAAGTTGGGTTAGGAGAAATAACTAATAAAGCATCGAATTCAATCTTAGATAACTCCTCAATAACCGCTTCACAACTCACCTCATCCATTTTGGATCCAGAACTAACTGAAAAAACATCTAGATCTTCTCTCTCAGCCCTTTCATCAAGTAATTTATCCAAAAAAGAAGAACCAATATGTCCAAATTTAGCTACTCCAATCTTCATATACTCCTTGTTTGTTGCTAAAGTAAAATAAAGAACACGGAAAATTAATATTTAAATAAAAATAAAGAGAAAGGAATTTTTTGTTGTGATATAATTGAACGATATCGAATTAATTGAAAACACACTTAAAGAACACCATGAATGGATAAATAATTCATTACCTATGATAGCTAGTGAGAACCTAACCTCACCAAAAACAAGAAAAATACTTTGTTCTGACTTAGGCCACAGATACGCAGAAGGAGATCCAGGAGATAGGTACTATGAAGGATGCAAATACATAGACATCATTGAAGAAAAAACAAATTCCTTAGCTAAAGACGTTTTTGATTCACCAAAAGCTGATGTGAGACCAATATCTGGAGTAATGGCAAATATGGCTTCAATATTTGCAACAACTGAACCTAAAGACAAAATAATGGCCTTATCAATTCCACATGGAGGACATATATCCCATACAAAACATTCAGTAGTCGGAATGAGGAACTTGGAGATAAAAAAAATTCCATTTAACCAAAAGGCTTTCAATATAGATGCAGAAAAAATGGCTGAGAAAATAAAAGAAATTGAACCTTCTTTGGTTATCCTAGGAGCTTCTGTTTTACCATTCCCCCATCCTGTCAAAGAAGCTGCAGAAGCTAGTGAGGATCTCGAAACCATAGTTATGTATGATGCCGCACATGTTCTTGGTTTAGTCGCCGCAGATAGATTTCAGTCTCCATTGAAAGAAGGAGCAGACATTATGACGGGAAGCACACACAAAACTTTGCCAGGGCCGCAGGGCGGAATTATTTTGTACAATGAAGAGATTGAGAACGATATAAGAGAAAATGTTTTTCCAAGAACAACTAGTAACCATCATCTACATCATTTAGCTGGTTTAGGAATAACCTTAGCTGAGACAAAGGAATACGGAGAACAATACGCAGATCAAGTTATAAAAAACGCAAAAAAATTAGCAAAAGAATTATCAAATAAATCAATAAAGGTTCTTGGGGATGGAGAAAAATTTACGGAGTCACACCAAGTGTTAGTTGAAGTAGGAAAAGGGAAAGGAGCTAAAGAAGCTAAAAAATTAGAAGAATCCAATATAGTAGCAAATAAGAATTTATTGCCTTGGGATAATGAAAGAGACACTAAAGAACCTTCAGGATTACGTTTTGGTGTTCAAGAACTTACTAGGTTAGGTATGGAAGAAAAAGAAATGGAAAAAATAGCTGATTACATATCAAAAGTGATAAATGAAGAAGAAAAACCAAAAAAAGTCAGAAAGAAAGTAAAAGAATTTAGTAAAGAATTTAATAAAGTCCATTATTGCAGTGATAGCTCAATAGAAGCTTACCAATATCCAAGCTTTTGATAATAAAATAAATAAAAAAACAACTAGGTCTTTAATTTGAGCGACATTTTAGTTGTTAAATCAATCAATAAAAAGCACTGACCTCTTTATGTGGAATCTGGTTCATTAAAAACTGTCTTGGAATTTTGAAACAAAAAAGAAATGATAAGTATTGAAGAAAAAACAAAGGATTTTTAGGTACTGTAAAAAAAATAAAAAGAGGTTTGAGACAACAATAATAACCGGGAGTTTTAAGATAATTGCAGAATTTATTAATGAGGAACTTGGAGTTGACCATATTTTCGCGAAAAACTTATTTATCGAAAACGACGAAACAACTCGAGAAATAAATGGAACATTGAGGAAAAAAGAGGGTAAGGGAAAAGTACTTAAGAAGCTTTTAAGTGATTTAAAGACAAGTTATAGTAAAAGAATTGCTGTTGGTGACGGAGCAAATGATTCATCAATGCATAATTTGACGGGTTATTGTATTCAATTTCGCGAAAAAACAATTTTAGATAAAGTTTCAGATGTTAAGATTCTAGAAAAAGATTTAACAAAAATTCTTTCAAAAATCAGGGATAAAACATGCTAGAGAGATTAAAGAGAAGGAAACAAAATCTAAAAGAGGAGAATGAAGAACTAAAAGAAAAGAGAGACGAGTACAATAAGAAAGCAAGTGAATTTTCTTCTAAAAGAGATGAATTAAATGAAAAAGCTAGAGAACATGCAGAGAAAGCTCAAGAACTAAAAGAAAAGAGAGATGAGTATAACGAAGTAGTTCAGGAAAGCAAGAAAAAAAGAGAAGAAATCAACGAAAAAATACAGGAATTATATGATGAAATCGAAGAAATTAGAGAAGAAATAGATTACGAAGGCCGTCAACCAGAAGAAATCAAAGAAGAAATTGAAGAACTAGAATTTGAACAACAAACACAAGTTCTTAGTAGTGAAAGAGAAAAAGAAGTCGTCGAAAAAATATCGGATCTAAGAAAGAAATATCGAAAAGCCAAGAAACAATTGAAACAAAATGAGGAACTCAGTGAGAAACTAAATAAAGTTGATGAATTAAAAGAAAAAGCTTCAGAACAACATCAAAAAGTTACTGAAGCAGCAGATAAAGCTCAAGAAATCCACGAAGAAATGATAGAACACTTCGATAAAGCCGATGAAATAAGAGAAAAAGCTGATGAAGCACATGAAAAATTCGTTGAAGCACAAGAAAAAGCAAATTCATATCATAGCGAATTCATTAGCACGAAAAAAGAAATAGAAGACTTCGACAAAGTAATAAAGGGCTTAAGGAAAAATAAAGAGAAAAAAGAAGTTCAAAGACACAAGAAAGAACAAGAAAAGGAGCAAGAAGAAGTCAAAGAAAAAGCAGAGGAACTATATGAGAAATTCAAGAACGGAGAAAAACTCGATACAGAGGACCTCATGCTTCTACAAAGAGCTGGATTAGTTTAAAAAATAAAAGAAAATTATTTTACTTTTGAGTCACTCTTTTTAATATAACCAATGAAAACACTAGTCTTATGTATAGATAGAGATAACGATGTTGGAAGTAAAACAGGTAGATTAGGGCCTATAATAGGAATAGAAGCCAATCTAAAAGCGGTTAAGGAATTAGGTCTTTCAGACCCAGAGGACTCCGATATAAACGCTATATATGAAGGAATAAGGATTTCAAAGAAATTGGGAGAAGAAGCTATTTTAGCAACTATAACTGGATCAGAAAATGTTGGAATCCAGTCAGATAAAGAAGTGGCAAGACAACTTGACCAAGTGCTTGAAAAAATAAACGCAGATAAGGCAATACTTGTTACTGATGGAGCTGAAGACGAAAACGTAATACCAATTGTTGAATCTAGAACAAACATAGATTCAATAAGAAGAGTAATAGTGAGACAAAGCCAGGACCTAGAAACAACTTATTATTTAATTAAAAGACTAATGGAAGAT
>CAYPLQ010000119.1:0-1433 GCA_964411605.1 uncultured archaeon
TCACCAATACTTGGCTGGGGAATAGCAATAGGATTAACACCTTCTTTATTAGTCGCATCCTTTATCAACATAATAGTAGCACTAGCAGTTTACAACATACTAAAAGAAACCAATTACATAACACACTAAATCAAAGACAAAATGACCAAAATAAACGTAAAAGACCTATCATTTCGATATAAAGGAGAAGAAAACGAAATAATTAAGGATATATCTTTTAATCTAAAAAAAGGACAAATACTATCAGTAATGGGGAAATGCGATTCAGGTAAAACAACTCTATGTAAATCAATTAATGGCTTAATCCCACATTACCACGAAGGAAAGTATAGGGGAAAAGTAGAGATAGATAACAAAGAAGTCAAAGAACAGGGATTCAAGGAATTATCGAAAAAAATAGGTTATCTATACCAAGAACCAAGGAACCAATTAATTGGTAGAACAGTTAGAGAAGATGTTTCTTTTGGCCCCCTAAACCAGGGGATGTCAGAAAAAGAAGTTAAGAAAAAAACAAAGAAAGCTCTTTCTCAAACAAACCTATTGGGTCTTGAAGACAGAGAAGTCAACAACCTCTCTGGAGGTGAGACAAAGAAACTCGCAATTGCAGCTACAATAGCAACTGGTAACGAAGTAATAATAATGGATGAACCCACCAAAGAACTTGATCCAGAAGAAACCAAGAACCTATTTGGAATAATAAAATCCCTAAAAAAACAAAATAAAGCCCTAGTGATAGCAACTAAAAAAATAAAACTCATAGAAGAATCTGATAAAGTGATTTTATTAAAAAATGGAGAAATCAAAGAAAAAAACAAACCAAAGAAACTAAGACATGACCTAACTCAATTAAAAAAACTTGGACTAAGAACAAACCAAAAACATGAGGTACTACAAAAACTAGGTATTGAGAACAAAAACAATCACCTATACCTAAAAAAAGACAAATCAATTATAAAAGAAATTAAACAAAAAACAAAAAAAATAAATAAAATAAATCGTGATAAAAAAGAATTCAAAGAAATAATCACAGAAATAAAGGACTTATGTCTGAGTTATACCAAAAAAAATGTTTTAAAGGATCTTGACTTAGAAATCTATTCTGGAGAATACTTAGGAATTGTCGGCCCAAACGGCTCCGGGAAAACAACCTTAGCTAAAACCATATCAGGGTTACTCGAACCAAGTAAAGGAGAAATAAAGTACAGAAAAAAAGAAATAAATCAACTAAATCAAAAACAACTCTCAAAAGAAATTGGGTATGTCTTTCAGAACCCAGATAATCAGATTTTTAATAGAACAGTAGAAAAAGAAATAATGTTTTCATTAAAGAAAAGAAACCTGAATCAAAAAGAAAGAAAAAACAAATTAAATAAAATATTAGAAACATTTAACCTAAAAAAAGTAAGAACAGAATTCCCATTCAACCTAAACTA
>CAYPLQ010000119.1:1443-3354 GCA_964411605.1 uncultured archaeon
GCAGCTATCACAGCAATGGATCCAGAAATAATTATACTAGATGAACCAATGGCAGGAATGGATAAATTCCAGAAAAAAACAATAAAAAATGTCTTGGAAAGATTAAACCAAAAAAACAAAACTATAATCCATATAAGCCATGATTTAGATTACTTAATCAAAAAATGCAATAGAATCGCCATATTAGAATCAAAGAACCTGTCAGTACTACAGAACACTAAAAAATGTCTACAAAAAACCAAGGAACTCAATAAAAATAATCTATCAACACCATTTTCAATTAAATTATCAAAGAAACTTGATACTGAACAAATTGCAAACACACCAACTGAAATCAAACAAATGATAGAAACAAAGAAATGAAACAAAAAAACTACTTAAACAAAATAGATCTAAGATATAAACTAATTTGGCTAACATCCACAATAATTCTATCAATCTACCTAACTGACTTACTTAAATTATTCCCAATATTATTTACAGTCATAGCCTTCATGTTTTTTTTTTTTTTAAACATTCAAGACATAAGTAATAAAATTAAAACAATATCACCATTTATTTTAATAATAATATTTTTCACAACAATAATTAGAACCCAGGACCCCTTTTTTCTGTACAAGACACTTTCATTTTCAAAAAAAGGCCTTGAACTAGGACTAATCTACTCAACACGATTACTTATATTTGTACTATCGTTTACCTTGATAACCCAAACAACACAGACCGAAGAATTTCTAGAAGTGCTAAAAAAAACAAAAACACCTTATCCCTTAGTTATAGCATTCTTAATAACAATTAGATTCATCCCAACAATGAAGAAAAAACACCAAAAATTAATTGAATCACAAAAAACACGGGGAATAGATTATGAAAACCAGAGCTGGAGTAAAAAACTAAGAACAGACATAAAATCACTAGTACCAGTTTTTATTGAAGGAGTAAGAAGATCCGAGACACTTACAATGGCTTTATTAACAAGAGGATTCGGGGATTTTGAACAAAAAACAAATTTTTATGAACTAAAAACCAAAAAAATAGATTACATATTCTTAACAATAACAATTATTGAATTAACAATAATTTTGTTAATAAAAACTAATTAAAACACAAAAAACAACAAAAAATGAATTACGAAGTAACTTCGTTAGGAAATATCTTGTTGGACAAAAAAATAAAAGTAAAGGAATTTCCAACAAAAGAAAAAGCCATAACACCAAAAAAAACCAAAAAAACAGTTGGAGGAAGCTGTGGGAACTTTATACTAGTATGTAACAGATTAGGACTGAAAACAAATCCAATAGCAGCTATAGGACAAGATCAACACGGAGATTATATAAAAAAAACATTTAAAAAAGAAAACATACCTACAAAGAACCTAATCATGAAAAAAACAGAAACAACAGAGATCTTTTGCTTAATCAATAAAAAAGGACAAAAAAGTTTCCTAGGACCAGTGGAACAAAAACCAGCAGCAATGAAATTAAATGACTTAAATAAAATAGATTTCGCAAACATAAAAACCAAATTACTCTATGTTTCAGGCTATAGCTTAGTCAAAATGCCATTTAAATGGGAAAAAGAAGCTATATTAGAATCAATAAACCAAATAAATTATCAAAAACTATTTTTTGATCCTGGACCCATGGTGAACCAAATCTCAGACAAAACACTACAGAACCTACTAAAAAAAGTAGATATTTTATCCTTAAATAAAATAGAAGCACAAAAAATACATAAAAAAACAATTGAGGACAAAAAAACCCTAACTCAGGAACTACTAAAAAAAGGACCAAAACACATCACCCTCAAACTCGGAAAAAAAGGAAACTACTTCAACAATGGAACTCAGGAAGCAGAAATTAAAGCTGAAAATAAAAAGTTACTATACTTCATAATTAATTATTTTTTACT
>CAYPLQ010000119.1:3392-3982 GCA_964411605.1 uncultured archaeon
CAAATAAACAGAAGCTACAAAAAACAAAGAAACAAATAAATAACTAATTCCCTACCCCAAAGCAAATTCGCTTAAGTAATAATTAAATTAATTTATTTGTTTAAGCGCATTCAGTGACTTTTTTGCTTTACCAGTTAACCAATATTCGCCACCAGGGTGTTTTTGTGTCAAAAAACCCTTTTCTTTTAACTTATTTAGATGAAACATAAGATTTCCACCTCGTAAATCAGTTAAATAAAAAAAAAAAAAAAAAGACTTACTTTCATTATCCAATGCCTTTAATAACTCTATTCTGTTATTATTAGCCAAAGGCCCTAATATTTCGTTAACAACATCTTCTGAGATTTCATTACTTTCTTCTTTCCTTTCACTAATACTTCCTGGATCAAAGGTATTTAAATAGTTTTTTTGTTTATTTAATTTATTTTTTGCAAATTCAAAACAATGATCACATCGATCAAATGGCATTTCTTTTCGGAGTTCAATTACTTCTTCTTTTGTGTCTTCATAGATTTGATTTAATTGACTTGGATCTGAGTCCCTAATTTTCTTAAAAAAATCATCAAAAAGTTTTACAAAAACCTCAAAGC
>CAYPLQ010000120.1:0-3959 GCA_964411605.1 uncultured archaeon
GGTGATGAACACTGAGAATCAAAAATAAAAGACAATTTTTGTTGTTAAATAATAAAATTAATTTCTTTTAAATACTAAAAAACTAAATAATGTGTTCAAATAAAACAAAATTAAAAAATATGACTTAAATAGTTACTTAATGAGTCAAAAAATTAAAAACAAGTAGGGAAAAGCCAAAAATAAAAAATACATACAAAAAAATAAAAACGAGGATTTGTTTATTTTGTTTGATAAAAATAGACTATGTCTTGATCAATAACATAAAAGATATCCTTGTTTTGTTCTCTTGTATGAAATATTTCTAGGTAATAGTCATCTGATAGATATTTTAAATCCCTAAAATTATTTAATTCTTGTTTCTTGCCACTGAACAAGTTTTTTGTTTCCAATACATGATTATCTTTTATGATCCTCTGAGCTTCTGGTAACTCATTGATCGTTTCCTTGTCTCTTTTGTATCTCCATCCTGTAGCAAAGGCTCCAGTAAACAATGTAATCATGAAAATAAATGGCATTGCGGATTTTAAGAGCTTATTATTTTTTTTATCCTCAATTAATTCTTTATTTATAGTTTCTTGGGCCTTTAATTCTGGTGCTGTTATTTTTATGATTCCAACTCTCTTATCGTCCTTGAATCCCCATTGTTCCCAACTAATTACAACTTCTTCAGATAAGGCCTCATCTATGATTACATCACTTTCTTCATCCGTTGAATTCCATGTCCTTATCTCTAACCCTGTCTTAACAACATATTTAGGGTAATTTAATCCTGTGTCGTTTTCTATAGCCTCGACTACCTCTTCAATTTCTCTGATATCATAGCTAAAATCAAATTCAAACGTAGTTACATTATCCTGTTCTTTTTCTCTAACGATTTGTGTTATCTTATTTGAGATATCTTTTTCCCAACCATACTCCTTGTCTGTGTTCTTTAATACAGTATGGGTTATATAACTATTGTTGATTTTAAATTCCCTGTCGGTTGAGAATGAATAATTTAAATTAACGTCTATTTGCTTAGTTAGCGTTAGATAAAGTCTATTACCATGGACAACAGTGCCCTCATAAAGTAGTGAGGGCTCCACCTCCGAGGTATAACTACTTATTAGTTCTTTCTCATAAGTCAGCAATGATTCTTCCTGAATGTTTTGAGTCTCAATTCCCCTAGTTGTGACTACACCGAACCCTACTACTAGAATAGCTATTGTTGCGATTAATGCAAAGATCTTCCAATTCCTAAGATTCATTAGAAATCACTTCCTGGGGTTCAAAGGGGGCTGAGGGATTTGGTGGAGTTACTGGGAGCTCGATTGAGGGTGGAATAACTGCTATTTCTACTGGGCTAGATGTTGATGCATCTATGGTTGGTTTTCCTTCCCAATTTGCTTTTACCACTACGGAGTTTTTTATATTGAGTTCCTTGCTAAAGTAGCCATTGTTGTTTGTGTATACTGTGTGTTCTTCTATTAGTGGTAATTGATTGGAGTTGCTGAAGTTAGCGAGCCATAGATATACCTTTATCTTAACAGACACTTCTCCAGGATTGGGGGTTACTTCTCCAAAAACCGTTACGTGGGAAAACTTGGGTATTTCAGTAGTGTTTGAGGCCAAGGTTGTTTGTGAACTTGTTTTCCAAGTTCCTGCTTCTGCATTTCCCCAGGTCTGTGTTGAGTCAGTGAACTTAGATTGAGTGCTAAGTACTAATGGAGAAGCGACCAATGTTGCTCCTAACAAGACTATGACCATTAATGAAATTGAAAAGATATCAAGAACATGTCTTTTTTTATGGTGGTTTTTTCTAGTTCCTTGGTTTTTTCTTTTCTTCATTGAGTTTTCGTTGCTACTTAAGATTGCTTTGTTTATTTGATGTATCAGGATGAAGATTAATGGAAAAATTATGATTGTTAAGTAACCTATTGGTGTGTTAAAGAAACCTAGTGGCAAAACTAGGAAAGCTTCTCCAATTATGTCTTTTTCTTCTACTAACCATGGGTCTTTGGCTTCGTTTCCATCACCTTTTAACTGTAATAAGGCTTTTTCTCCATTTTCATTTACATTTATTTCTATTAGACGATGAGTATATAAACTGGATTCTGTCTGAACTGTTAAGATATCCCCTACCTCTATTTCACTTATGTCAGTTTTTTTTGTAAAGATGACATCACCTGGTTTTATCGTTGGCTCCATACTCCCTCCTATCACTGTATAACTCTTATCTGCACCTACAAGGCTAGGAGAAACCTGCAATAAGTTCGGTAAAAACAAAACCAAACACACAGACAAAACAACTACTAACCCAATTTTTTTAATAAACTTCCTTTCTTTATTACCAACTAAATCTCTTTTCATTTATTATCAACTCCATTATTTTATCCTTCTTTAAATCTTGATTAAACATTAAATCCTACTAAATCCCTAAATAGAGATTCTTAGATTTTTTTATTAACTTATTCTTAATTTTTAAATTTTATTAAACACTTAATTAGGTTTTAATTTTTTTTAATTATTTTTTAGCGTCTTTATTGGTTTTAATAAATTTCTAAAATAGTTTAGAGTGCTAATAAGCTCTAAACTATTATTTTTTTCGTCTTTTATTTTTTTACTTATTTTTGTACTAAGTCAAAGACTGTTGTGAACTTTACATCATCTGTCATTGCGTGGTTGTTTTTTAGGTCACCGAATGCTGACCAAAATTCATCGTCATCTACGAATGTAATCATTAATCCTACGTCTAGTTCTTCATTTTGCCCTAAAGTAGGTTCGTAGCTCGTGTCTGGTCCAGGTAGATCTTTGAATAATGGTATCAGGTTTGTGTTTAGTGGTAAGTGGTCTCCAGGGTCTGATAGGTCAGCTATTGGGCTAGTGTAGTATGGTTCTCCCCAATCCTTCTCCCCGTTCTGGTTTTCATCTATGTAGTAGGTCAATTTTATTTGGTCCCATAGTTCTCCGTCTCCTCCATTTGCATCGAGTGACGTTGGGTCGTATTCTTGTCCTGCTGGATCACCAGCAGCTTTTTCTGCACTAGTTCTACCATTTTCCAAACTAACCGGGTTTATTACTTTTATTAAAAGATTGGCTTCCACTGATCCTTCGTTGCTAACGGTTACAGTTCCTTGATTGTATGTGTTTCCTGTTTTCATGTTTTCTCCTCTAATGAAAGCTTTTACATCTTTGTCTTCTCCATTTAGTTTTAAGTCAACGGAGCCTGCATATGATGCATCGGAGTTATCGTTGTGTGTGTCGGTGAACTGTGCGAGGGTACCGAATCCTGATATTGCCACTGTTAAAGCAACTATGACTCCAACAGCCAACAAAACACTTATGTACTTTCTTTTATTTGATTTATTCATTTATTTCGTTCTCCTTTTTTTCTAAATACATAATTATACTTTATTTTACATTAATGCCTAAGAAAACTATCTATATTAAATAAAAACATTTTTTAAATCTCTTTATAAATAATATTGTTTAACAAGGTTTTTTAAACCTATATAAAAACATCTTATATCTATATATTAAATAAAATCCATTTATATTTAACAAATGGTATATTTAACAAATGGGACCAAATAAGAAAAGAATGATGTAGAGAATGACGTAGAAGGAGATAAATAATGAACTTAAAGTTGATAGATAAAATCTTAAATCCGTTAGTTGATGGTAAATGGCATGAGGCCAATGTAGTAAAGAAAGTATTGAAAAAACATGAGCTAGAAAGAGCCGAAACAAATAAAGTATTAAATGCTCTTCTAAAAATCAAGATTATTGAACTTAATGATAAAGAGGAAGTAAAACTAACTAAGTTAGGTAAAAAAATCCTAGACCTAAATAATACTTAAATAATTTTAAATAACTATAGCTCTCCTACTTAAAAATTTTGATTCTAATTGAGATCAAAAACTTTTTTAACTTCTCTTAAATTCCGATATACGTTTTTTCCTTCTTCACTTAACCTATAA
>CAYPLQ010000121.1:0-3747 GCA_964411605.1 uncultured archaeon
TACTAACTCCTATATTGATTGCAGCTGCCATATTGTTGGTAGCAGTTTTAGTAATGGGAAATTATTTCTGTGGATGGATATGTCCTGTAGGATCTCTAGTCGAAGGCTTTGATAAAATAATGAACAGAATATCTAAAAGAGAAGGTAACAAAAAAAGTGGAAGATTCGTTAAATTAGGTGTATTAGGTGGAGCGCTTGGAGGGAGCTTCGCTGTTGGTTTCCCATCATTCTGCCCAATCTGTCCAATTGGAACTGTATGCAGATCATATAGACCAGTCCAAGGATTCATGGCAGGTCTTGAATTACTTATCCTATTACCTGTAGTGACTCTAGGAGTTGTAACTAGAAGATTCTTCTGTAAACATTTATGCCCTGTTGGTGGATTTTTAGGTATAGCACATAAATTTAGTTACTTCAAAAAGAGATTACCTGCTGGAGACGACTGCATTGAATGCGAAAACTGTGAAGAAGCCTGTCAAATGGATATACCAATACTAAATGAAACAATAAATAAAGTAAAACAAGATTCAAGAATAAAATCTATGACACAAGAAACTGATCAAGATATCTCAGCATTATTAAGAAATCCTCCTAAAGAACATGAAGACAAAATAAAAGAGGTTTTCGCCGAATACGAAGACATTAATAGCAAAGAATGCATAATGTGCTACGAATGCACTAATGCTTGCCCAGTTAATTAAAACAAAAATCGATACCGAAAAGCGAAATCAAAGGATACAAAAACCATTTCTTTTTTCTTATTTTTAATTTAAATGAACTAATTAATAGAATTCTTAGATAAATTTATTTAAAATATAAGTAAATTTTTTATTTTAATTAATAGAATCTAATAATATCGCAAAATTATGATTTTTATGATCTTATAGGAATAAAAGACTAATATACTAAAATCTTAATTAATAAAAAATATTTTTTTGATTACAGAAAAGTTTAAGATAATTAATTTAATAAATTTAACTTGAAATGTCTGAAAATGATTTTGAATATAAGGAAATCTTTGAACGAAATTATGGTATTTTTTTAGAAGAAGAACAAGAAAAAATAAAAAATGGAAAAGTTGCTGTAATAGGTTGTGGTGGTGCGGGAGGCGCAATTTCACTTGCATTAGCACGAAGCGGAGTCCAGAATTTTGTTCTTGCAGATCCAGATGTTTACGAGGCCTCAAATATTAACAGACAAATGAGTTGTAGAAAAGATACAATTGGAAAAAATAAGGCAAAAGTCACCAAAGAGGACATTAAATGCATTAACCCCTCATCTAATATTGAAACTTTCTTAGATCCAAAGTTAGAAGATATAGATAAAATTATTAGTAAAGAACCAGATGTCATGGTTGCTGTTGCTGATGATTTTCCATTTGCTATTATAGCTATGAGAAAAGCTCTTGAGGAAGATATTCCTTGTGTAACTTCTTATCCTACGGGTGCTCTTGTAAGAGTAACAGTTTTTGAACCTAGTGGTCCTCAACCAGAAGAAGCTTTTGGTATACCTAAAGGTCTAAGTTATGAAACTCTAGAGAATTTGATGTTTTCCACAAAATATAGAAGAAGATTCAAGGGAACTTTAAAGTTTTATAGAGATGAGGGTGATTGGACAAATGAGTGGTTTGAAGAATTTGTTGAGGGAAAAAAGCCTTTTCCCCAAATTGCACCATTTATTTGGCTTGGATCTTCATTAGCTTCATTGGAAGTGCTTAAATTGCTTAGTGGAAAATGGGAACCAGTTAGCAGTCCTAATCATTGGAAAATTAAACCAAACGAAGCTAAAATAGATGAATTTGATCCTCCATCAATTAAAGAAAAACTTGGAACTATTCTTTTTAAGTTAAAAGAAAAAATCCCTTTTAAATAAACAAAAACACAATAAGGCTCTAATAATTTTTTATTAGGGAAAAAAAATTAATGAAAGAATTAATTTTTTTATTTTCTGAATAATATTAGGTCTTAAATTTAATTAACTTATTTAAGAACTTTTTTTAATCGTTTAGTATAATATTTTTTGGCGAATTTTAGTAGAAATTTTGTAGGAATACTTCTTAGTGAATCTAAATACATATCGGAATAATCATTGTATAAAGAATTCATCCAAGAAAAATTATGTTTCCAACATTTTTTAAATAATTTTTTGTATAAAGGAGAAGCTTCTTTTATATTGAACGAAGATTTATTTGAAACAGAGACATATGATAGAGGAACAATTAAGCTTCTAATGTTTTTTAATTCTTCAATTAACTCTATATTTTTTAGCACATCCTCTTCTCTTTCACCGGGTAATCCCATCAATATTGTTGCAGCTGGAACCCAATTGTTTTTTGATAAAACCTTAAAAGCATTTACTACCATATTTGGCCACTCTTTCGGTTCTCTCCTACCAGTTTTTCCCTTCATATGTTTTTCAATTAACCTCGGGCTCCCAGTTTCAATACCCACTTGTCCTCCAAGAAATAATTGATTTTGTCCTAAATTCAATATCTTACTTATTTTTTCTACTAAACCCGGTGATTCAATGACAGAAGAAACTGAGAAATGACTTATATCGATAAATTTAATGCCTTTAATTGATTTTATTTGTTGAAATAAATCAGTGACAGCTTTTTCATTGATTTCTTGACCGGATTTATATTTTAAAATATCTTCAGCATGTAAAATCGGTGTTTTTTTTCCAGCCTTTAAGTTAATTTTAATATCCGCAATAATTTGTTTTTTTGGTAAATCTCTTCTTTTTACATCTGATAAAGGACAAAAAGAACATCCTCTCCCACATCCTCTAGATATTTCGACTAAACCATTTAACGTTGGAGCAGACAAACTTGGAATCTCTTCCACATCTGAGGTTTTTCCTTCAACTACGTCAGAGACCTCTTTTCCATTAATTATGTCCTTAAAATGTTTTGTAACAACTTCTTCAGCTTCTCCTAAGACAATAGAATCAACTCCCTTTCTTTCCCTGATATCCTTTGAATCTAGTTGCCATGCCCCTGCTCCACCAACAACTACATGTGGATTATGTTTTTTGATTTTTTCATAGTTAAGAAGATTACTAAATTCCTTAGACATATAGGCCTCGCCTCCAAATATATTCGTAAATGTTGAAGTTGCAGGACCTATACCTAATGGATCCTGTTCACTTAATCCGAGTACTTTGGTTCTTGGACCAACTACTTTATTAAGGTGCCGTGGATGAGCAACAACTATTTCATCTTCAGATAAACCATTTTGCAACAATTTAGATTGAATTAATCTCAAGCTTCTTGGAGCTAATTTAGCAGCTCCATTTTTGTAGACATCTATTGAAGGACAAAAAAAAGTATAATAAAAGAATTTATTTATCAATGATGTGGGAAAGCAAGCACTAAAACCTAGAAATATTCCTCCATGGTATTCACTGAAAAGTGTTCTATCCGAACTTAACACAACTTTGTATCCGTTGTCTTTCATTTTTTCAACACTACATATTTTAACGTTGATACTGGAAAGCTATATTTTTTTTTGAACTCATATAGGTTAAATTTTTTAAGTTATAAATGTAAGACTTTTCAGGTATAAAAATTAAATTATTATAAATAACCAGGTGGTTTAGAAATGGGGTTTAGTTTCATAAAAACAAAAAATTACTTAAAAAATATTTTTTTAAAGAATCCATTGGCTTTTTTTGGTGCTATTGCTGCAGCATTATCTTTTTTCTTTCCTTGGTGGCAGATTTATTTTCCAAACGAAAATGGTGGAA
>CAYPLQ010000122.1:0-3696 GCA_964411605.1 uncultured archaeon
CCACTACGATGCAAGAACCGAAGTTGAATGGGGATATGGAAGTATCCTAGGAGAAAGGGACATAAACGAACATGATTTCAATTTTGTTGTTTATTGGTCACCATCCATTTTCTACCTAGTTGGATTAGATCCTAATGAATATGTTCCTGCAGATGAACTTGCACAGATTTTTGCAGAAAAATGTTCCCCCTACAATGACCCTGAAATGGTTGATTACAGCAACGAAGGAATTTATTCAGAGTCAATGGCTAAGACAGTTGCTTGGCATAGACATTATACTAGATTCTGGAAACAATCAGTTCTATATTGCGATTGGGCCTATGCTGATTTTGTTAATCCATATCAATCCGATATGCGGGGTCTGACGGGTGAAGCTGAACAAAAATTCTTCAATGCCGTAACTGGAAAAAACCTTTCCTTCGAAGATGGTATACAAAAAGGAAAAAAAATATGGAACTTAGATAGAGCTATTTGGTCATTACAAGGAAGGCACAGAGATCAAGAAGAATTTACAAAATACACATATGAAGTAGGAGCAACTCCAGGTTACACAACCTATGAGGTACCATATGTTATGCCAGCAAAAGAAGATGGAGAATGGAAATACAAGGACGTATCAGGAAGAACTTTGGATAAAAATAAATTCAATGAATGGAAAACAAAATTCTATGACTTAGAAGGTTGGGACACAGATACAGGGAGACCTACTAGAGAAACACTAGAAGGCCTCGGCTTAGGATATGTTGCTGATGAAATGGAAAATAAAAATAAATTACCAGGATAATGTCAGAAACAAAAAACCTTGAACTCAGAAAACCCTCAAAAGAGCAAGCAAAAAGAAGTTTACGTGAATACAATTACGAAGATAGGTTAATAGGAGCTAGAATGCATCCAATGGCTGGAAACAAGAGAAAACCACTGTATAGCTTAGAAGAAATCTATAAGTTCCTAGAAATAGAGAACCCAAAGAAATTAATAGAGAAAGGAACAGGGACGTCCATAAATTACATTGACCCTGATTCATTAATGGGCTGGATAAATGATATTTTAAAGGACAAAGAGTTATCTAAAAAAATAAAAGAAAACATAGAAAATAAAAACAATTACATGGATAAAATAAGAGTAATCAAGGAATTAATCGACAAAAGAATATATCAGAGCAGAGAAATTCTAGAAAAAAAATAAATCCTTTTTTATTTTTTTTTATTACAAATAAAGCAAAATAAAGAAACCAAAATTGAAAGAATCTTGGAGGAAAAACTTGAAAGTTGGTTTAATTAATTCTCCTGTAGAAAGAACAACTAAGCATTCAAAACTAAATTTACCCCTAGGATTAGCTTACTTAGGCTCTTATTTAATGGAAAATGATCATAGTGTACATGCAATGGATATGAATATCAGTGGTTTAAGTATGCAAAGAATTGAGAGAATGGTTAATAAAGATATTGATGTAGTAGGAATATCTTCACAAACTGAAACTTTTCCAAATGCCTTAAAAATAGCTAAAAAAATTAAATCTCTAAACGAAGACATAAAAATTGTTTTTGGAGGACCTCACCCAACTTTAAGACCAAAAGAAGCTCTTAAAAAGGATTTTATTGATTTTGTTGTATTAGGAGAAGGCGAAAAAACTTTTTTAGACTTAATAAAATACTTAAATAATTCTGAAAAAGATTTAAGCGATATCCAGGGATTAGCTTATAAAAAAAATAATGAAATTCATTTAAATAATAAGTCAGAACCAATTGATTTAGATGAATTACCTTTCCCCGCTAGAAGATTATTTCCAATACAGTTCTATGAACAGCCTTGGACAATTTTAACTTCAAGAGGAGGATGTCCCTTTAAATGCCCATTTTGCTCAGTATCTGAGATTTGGGAAGATGGAAAAAGACAAAGAAAACCCCACAAAGTCATTAATGAAGTGAATCTTCTTCTAGAAAAAGAAGATACTGAATACGTCTTTTTTGTTGATGATATCCTAACCTTCGATAAGGCTTGGACTTATGAATTATTAAATGAAATCAAAAAACTAAATAAATCCTTTAAATGGGGTTGCTCTACCCGAGTTGATTTAGTAAATGAAGAACTACTAGGTGAAATGGTTGATGCTGGTTGTTGTTCTATCCAATTTGGAATGGAAACAGGTTCTCAACAAATATTAGATGAAATTAAAGATGGATTGGATAAAAAAGAAGCTTTTAGGAAGATAAGTTTCGCATTGGAATTAGGGATTGATGTAGCCTGCACATTCATGTTTCCTCATCCCTTTGATACAAAAGAAACTCTAGAAAAAACAAAGAAATTCATGAAGAAGTTATCTACAGAGGGCGCTAAAATTCTTTTATCATGCACCACACCCTTTCCAGGGACAAAGTACAGAAAAAATGCTGAAGAATATGGTATAAATATATTAACAAATGATTGGAGTAAATATGATGCCAAGCACATTACCATGGAAACTAATAATTTTTCAAGGAATCAATTGAATAATTTATTAAGCAATATCTCTAAGGAAGTTGAACTTAAATCAACATAAAAATACTTCAGAGGCTTAGAAAAAATGAATAAAATAAATAATTCAGCTAATGACGTAAAAAAAGAAAATAAATCACTTATAATTTGTTTTACTTTAAATTTCTTAGAAAAAATAGGTTCAAATAATAAAAGGAGGAGTTGTTATTATGTCAAATAAAGGATTTAAAGAAAGGATACTAATACTATGCGCGTTAATGGCTTTTTTAATCGCAGGAATTATATGGGTACAGGATTTTTCAAACAAAAATACTTTGTTATTTAATACTTCATTAGTTTGGTTCTTTTTATTAGCTATGATTGTAGGCGCTTTATTCAGTTATTTAAGAGAAGATATCGGCCCTGAAAAAAGAAAAAATAAGGTATTGAGACATCCTTTAGGGAGTTTTGTTGATCATTGGACACATGCGGTGGGTTTTATTGTTTTAGTTGTTTCGGGGTTGTTGTTAGGTGTTAGGAGTTATTTGTTAAGTGGTTTTCCGTTGAATTATTTGGTTTTTCCTCGTTTGGTTGGTTCTGTTGAGTCTGTTAATTTTTTATTTAATCTTCATTTTTTGGGAATAGTTATTTTGTTGTTTGCGGTTTCGTATCATTTGAGTTATCATTTGAGAAAGAAAAGTACGCAGATTCTTCCGAGGAAGGGTGATTTTTCGGCATCGGTTAAGGAGACTTTGTCTCTTTTAGGGTTGTCTGAGCGTCCGAGGGGAGATAAGTATGAGGCTATTGAGAGACTTGAATATGTTGGTTGGGGAGTGATTATGGGAATAATAATAGTTTCTGGTTTTTTAAAGATAGGAGCCCATGTTTGGTGGGTAGGCACTACTTCGCCACAATGGACTACTAATATGTTGTTCTGGGCAAATCTCTTACATGATACATTTGCTTTAATAGCTGCGTTGTTGTTTGTTGTTCATGTGATTACAGCAGCAATTATTCCATCCTCATGGCCATTTATTAAATCAATGCTCACAGGATGGATGTCAAAAGAAAACATCAAACACCACCACGAAGAATGGTACGAAAAAATTGAAGCAAAAAACCAAGGAAGTGAATAATTTGCCAAAAATTAGTTTCAAGAAAAAATTAAGTAAAAAAGAAATTAATTGGCTCGAGAACAGTGGCAGACAAAAAATATGGAATAAACAAAAAGAACTAAATTCA
>CAYPLQ010000123.1:0-2401 GCA_964411605.1 uncultured archaeon
CTAAGTTGGTTGATTATTTTTCTCTATAGACCCTAAATTGAAAAAACTTTTTTGATCTTTTTGCTATATCTGAAATCTCATTTATTTTGCATTTTTTTCTTAAAATAAATCCCCAAAGATCTTCTGTTTAGCATTCTGATTTTACTAGTACCTATCCATTATTTTTAAATAAGACCCTTTATTAATTTAATAGAAATGAAAGATTATAGCAAACTTGGTTGGTTTGGGTTTTTAGGTTTTCTTGGATTTGTTTATTCCCCTCTTTACTACTTGTTCTTCCTATACCTATTGTTTATGGCAAACCCAATTATTGAAACAATAAGATAGTTAGGTTCGATATAAGGAACTCTATATTAAAACAATTTTTTTTATTTATTGAGCTTGTAAAAATGTTTATTTCAAAGGAAAGAGTTAAAGAGAAATTAAAGAAATGGATATAAATAACTAGGTTTCTTACCGACCTCTTGCTGTTACTTCGTAACTATCGACTATTTCTGATAAAGGCATATTTTTTTCTTGAACTTCACCTCTTTGTAGCTTATAATAAGGATCGTCAAATGAAAACTTGAATTCTCTTGTTTCCCCTTTTTGGTGGTTTTCTAATATTGTTTTTTCGAAACCTATTAATCCAAAGGTTTTGTTATAGAACTTAACCAATACCTTGGTTTCCTGGATATCTTTTTCACCGATATTTTTAACTTCTCCAGAGACTTGAATGGATTTTTTGTTTTCTTCAGAACTATGCTCTATCTCATATTTTAAATAAGGTTTGTCTTCAGTGGTTGTAGAATTTTGAATAAATATTTCTATTTTTTGTTCTTTGTGAAGATTGCCTCGTATTTTTCTTATTACTTCGTTGTGACTCATTTCTAAGTAAATCATATAGGGAACTGTTTCCCCTGGTTTAATTATTTCAAAACCATATGAGTCTGAGTGAAAGTGTTCTTGTCGTGATGACCCAATCATTTCTTCTCCTAGATAAAAAGCTGCTTCTATGTCAATATCTCTTAAATTGGTTTTACCAGTGTTTTTAATTTCTAGAACTAGATATGGGTTACTGCTGGATCCAATGTATTTAAATTCATTTGTAACCTCTATAACTTCTTTAGGAACTGTTTTTTGTTTTGTTTTTAGCAAAATACTGGATTTTTTGCCTAATACTTTTTCAAAAACAGGAATTACTTCGTAATTATAGGGTTTTTTGTTTTCAATTTCTTCATCAATGTATTTTGTTTTTTCTGTAGAATTAATTAATTCACCATCCCTATATATTAAATAGTAGTCGACTTCTCCATTTTCCCAACTTAAAATTGCTTTCCCGTTTTCTCTTTCTATTGATAAGTTATTAACTTCTTCAGGTCCTTTGACTCCCCAAACATATGTTGGAATAGCAAAAGCAGTTATTAAAAAAACCAGTGTCAATGAGAGATAAATTAATTTTTTATTACTTTTCAATTTTCTTTATCCCCATCTTTCTTTGTTTTTTTCGTAACCATATTTTTCTCTATTAAAATCAGGGTTACTCCAAGGACAAGCACTTACACAATTAGAGCAATCAGTGTCGTTTTCAACCCAAAAAGATAAGCACTTGGGGGTATCGACGCTCCATCTCTCTAATCCTTTCCTATTGGAAATTCCACCTGGTCTTTCAGTAGATCTTTCACCATATGGAATAGCATCAACAGGACAGGCTCTAGCACAGAGTCTACAGTTTTCACAGTATTTCCTCATTCCAAAATCAATAGGATTATCTTCTTTGAGAGGTAGATCTGTGTATACTTTAGCTATTCTCTGTCTTGCCCCAAATTCGGGGGTTAAGAGCAAACCATTTCTCCCAATTTGACCTAAACCTGCATCAATTGCTAGAGGTATACTTTGTGTTGTATCATTTCCAGATGGAACTGCAGGATAACCCATCATTCTTATGTATCTTGCTAATTTAGAAGAAACTTCCATCATATTAGAATAACCTAGTGCCGTTGCAGCGCTAGCACCCCAATTCGGAGACATTTTTATTCCTTCCCACCTCATCTCGATACCTAAAACGATAGCGTAATCGTAAGAAATATTTGTATCGCTCTCCGGTGCCACAGGACCGCTTGTATTGAGTTTTCCCTCTTCTTTTGTTACTCTATCATAGTAGTTTGAATAAATCCAATCGGAATCTAGTTTCGTTATACCAACAAGATCTGCTCCAATAAATCGTGCAAACCGCTTAATTTGGTTTGACATAAGTTCTTTGTTTTTTATAGGATATTTGTTTTCTGTAACTGGTTCACTCCAGCTATAGATCCCTCCTCCGTCTCTAAGGTGTCCTTGATAACCCTGCACCTTCTACAAATCTCCGAGCCCACGAGACCGAGGCTGAACTCGTATGCCGTCTTATGCTGGAAAAAAAACA
>CAYPLQ010000123.1:2411-3683 GCA_964411605.1 uncultured archaeon
GTAATTGAAGTTTCCAGCTTTATCATCTGTATAGATAGCTCCTTGTTGCCTTGCAAATCCCTCTAAATTCTCTAAATTAGGTTCTGGCGTGACAAATGAACCCCAACCTCCTTTATCAGGCATTTTTTGTTTCCCAGATATTTCTAAAAGTGTGTTCTTGTATTCTTCATCCCATACTGCCCTCGCGAAGGCTTGATTTTTTTGATTAAATCTCTCTAATTCTTCAACTACCAAATCTTGATAAGGTGGGGAATCAGTTTCGACAATTCCAGGAAGAGAAGGAGGTTCTTTACCTAGATGTTGCTCCATAAAATGGGCCTTAAATTCCTCAAAGCTATCAAATTTTGATCCATCTGCATATGGACAAACATATTGTTTAACTGTTTTGTATTCAGTTTGCTTTCTTTCAACGACTTCTTTAGGTGGAAAAAGTAATGAAACTCCTCCTGAACCTAAAGCAAGTCCAGCTGCGAACCCAGTGGAACCGGCTAAGAAATCTCTTCTGCTCACATCTTTATTTTCTTCACTATCTTCACTCTCTTTATCTTCATCATCTGGGTTTTTCATCATATATACAACCAAAAATTATTCAATAAAAAATTAGTTATACTCATTATTAAGCTTTATATGAAAAAAATTGTTTATATAAAGGTAACCATGCAGATCTGCTAAGTCTTTTTCTTAATTTACTCACCTCATAGTTAGGTCCTAATTTTTTACACAAACTTTTTTTGTTTAAAAACCATTTTGGTTTCTATTAATAAATTAATTTAAATCCTTAAAATCAAAAACTAGAGGAATTAATGAAAATTCTTTATTTCTAATTACTAAAAAGTGAAATTATTTTCATTAAATTAGAAAAGAATTTGAAATTTGGTTCTAAATAGGTAATTTAAGAATTATTTGTTTTTTAAAAAGTTTTAAAGAATTTTAGGTAATTATTAAACCTGAAAGTTTGTGCTTATTAAGATCATAAAGAGCTATATAGGTGTTAGCGATAAAATAGTGATTTTGAATTAAGAAAAAGTTTCCTTCATTCTTTCTTTTCTTTGTGCTGTAAAATTTTGTTTAGAAATTAATTATCTAAGTGAGTGAGAAGAAAGCTTCCTAACGAATTTAATGAGTTAGGTAAAGGAGAACGTAGCTTTTAGTTTTTTTAAATTGGAGAAATCTAGCGGGTATCAATCAGAAAAAATAATTCTATATTTTCAAAATTAACTTGTTTTCTTATATTTTATTCATATTTTATGAATTTTTTTAAATATTTAAGTA
>CAYPLQ010000124.1:0-2734 GCA_964411605.1 uncultured archaeon
TTCCAAATCAATTAGGGATTATGGAGACTAATCAATTTTTAAATTACACCTTGAACCGTGGAAGTTTATTAAAAAACAAAATAATGGTTTTCTCTGAAAACAAAATATCACCAACTATCTTAGATATCGAAAAAGACAATAAATGCCAAGTCTGTGGCGATAAAGGTAGTTTTGTTTAAAGATCCTTTTTATGGAAAATAAATTTTCGATGTTTTTTCAATTTCTTTTTATATTTAGGATTCTTATTATTAAATAGGAGGTGAGTATGTATATGGTAAATGATTCAGATCAAGAAAAACTAAGAAATCTTTTAAATAAGGTTTATAGTGTTGAATCTTACTTAGAAGCTACTGAATCTTGGGAAGCTAGTTTGAGTTCTCAAAGGTTTAAGAATGATTTATTGAAAATATCTGATGATTCATTTAATCATCGTGACAAAATTATTGAATTAAGTAGTCGTCTTGGTTTAGAGTTAGAAAAAAATTTTCCAGAAACAGAACCAATGATTGAGGAAAATATTTTCGTTAGATTAATGAATAGGGAGAAAGAAGCTATCTATTTGTATGAAGAACTATTAGGAACAGATCAAGATGTAATTAAAAAACACTGGGAAAATGGAGATTTTAATAATTTCTATAGCCTCATTAAAAGAATTATAAAGCAAGAAAAAGATCACGTTGATTTGATTAGAGAGATGATAAGAAAAAGAAAATTATATAAAAATGAATTAGATCTAGAAAAAACATCAATAAAAGAAGCTATAGATAAAATTAAAAAAGCAGAAGAAAGATTAAAAGAAACAACGAAGTTTGGAGTAAGTGAGATTCTTTTATTAAGTTTTTCTGATAAAGATGATTTCAATGAAGTTCTAAGAAAATTAAATAAAAAAAATGTAAAGATAAATGAAGTTTCAACTTTTCCTGATGAGGTTGTGGTTGAAGTTGAAGTTAAATCCCCTACTTCTAACCTTGTTTAGTGGTTTATAAGGGAAGTATATTAGAAAGAAAAACTCCATATATTTTGTTAATAAATTAATATTTAATAAAATCAATTTTTATAAATTATTTAAGGCTATAAAAACTATAAAATATTTTAAATTAGTAAATTTAATGTTTTAAATAGTTATTTTTAAAAAAAGGATTTTAAATTAATTTTTTAGGAAAACTTTTTTAAGTTTAAACAATAATTTAGGATATTGAGAACAGTTTAAAACTAAGAACAATAAATACATAGAAGGTAATGTGATGATAAAGGCTTTATTAATAGATGATGATTTAGATTTCTTAGATTTTATGGAAAAAAATCTGGAAGATTTATCTGATTTTGAAATAGAGATAGAGACATTAAATACATCTGAAAAAGTTATACAAGAATTAGAAAAAGATGATTTCGATGTGATAATTAGTGACTATAAAATGCCTAAATTAAATGGCCTAAAATTACTTAAAAAGGTAAGAGAAGAGGGATTTACCACCCCCTTTGTTTTAATTACTGGAGAAGGAAATGAAGATATTGCAAAAAAAGCATTAAATTATGAAGCCGATAAATACTTAGAGAAATCAGATGATTTCGAAGAACAAAAAGAAATAATAAAAGATGCAATTTTTGAAAACGAAATAAACTCTTAAGTAAAAAAAAATTCTTTAAAAAAAATAAAACTAATTTTAATGACACTTTTTTAAAAAATAAAAAGCAAAGAAAAAAACAATTTCATTAAAAGAGGTTGTTTTGATTGAGAAGATTTGATGAAAGGAATACTATTTTTTCTAGAATGAATCTAGAAAAAGGAACAGAAGAATACAAGGAATATTATAATCAAAACCCCGAAAAAAAAGAAATAGATGACGAATTAAGAGATCACCCACCTTTATTTTCAAAAAATACATTATGTTACCAAAAATTGAGTTCAGAACTCCCTCTTAGCACTTATAATTTCCTTTCAGATCTAAAAAAATTTTCAGAAAAAAAGAAATCAAAAGAAAACCACAAAATAACAGATATTTCCACTCAAAAAATTACACAAAAATTAAAGGAGCTCTCCAAGCTCTATGGAGCAGATATTGTAGAAACTACAGAATTAAATAAAGATTTCTATTATTCCCATAGAGGAAGAGACCCAGAAAGATTTGGAGAAGAAATAAAAAATTGCTATGATTATGCAATAGTTTTTGCAACAGAAATGGATAAAGAAATGATTGAAGAAGCTCCAAAAATTCCTGAAGCCATTGAAGCGTCAAGGGGATATGTTAAAACAGCAATAATCGGATTTATTTTAAGTTACTATATTAGAGAACTTGGTTTTGAGGCAAGAAACCACATGGATGGAAATTATTTAATTCCACTTACTTTTTTAGCTGAAAAATCTGGGATAGGAGAGATAGGTAGATTGGGTGTGATTTTAACAGAGGAATATGGACCAAGAGTTAGGCTTGGAGCTGTGACAACAAATCTGGAATTGAATATTGAGAATAAAGAAAAGGAAACTTCATTAAAAGAATTTTGTAAGGAATGCAAGATATGTGCAGAAAAATGCCCTGCAGACGCAATTTCGAAATCAGGTTCAAAAGAAGTGGAAGGATACCAAATATGGAAGAGAGATCCAGAGAAATGTTTTAAACAATGGAAAAAATTAGGAACAGATTGCGGAATCTGTATAAAACAATGTCCATTATCGTAATTATTAAAAAAAATGAAATAGAAATAAATAATATTTCTCTGGCCCGGATTACCGACC
>CAYPLQ010000124.1:2744-3678 GCA_964411605.1 uncultured archaeon
GTTTTTTAAATAAAAAAATTAATCTGAGCTTTTATGGCAGAACCACCAATCAAAACACTCTATCTCACCTTTTTCTTCACTTTTTTCTCTTTCCTTAATTGAATCCATATTAGATGCTGGAGGAGTAATTATTCGATCACCAATTATTTCGTTTTCAGGCCAGTTAGCAGGAATAGCTGCATTCTTTTCTTCTCCTTTCTGGAATCCTTTTATCATTCTTAGAATCTCATCCATATTTCTACCTAATTCAGCTGGATAATACAAAATAGCCCTAATAGTTGATTTAGGATCAACTATAAAAACTGCTCTAACAGTAGAGGCACCAGCTCCTGGATGAATCAAACCCAATTTTTTTGCAACTTTTCCTGTGTCATCAGCTATAATTGGGAATTTAATTTCTTCTTCTAAGTTTTCTTCTATCCACTCAGTCCATTTAATGTGACTAAAAACTTGGTCTATACTTAAACCAATTAATTCAGTATCTAATTCTTTAAATTCATCATATCTTTTTTGAAAAGCAAAGAATTCAGTTGTACAAACAGGAGTAAAGTCTGCTGGATGAGAAAACAAAACAAACCAATCGCCTTTAAATTTTTCTGGTAAGCTTATTTCTCCATGGGTAGTAGTTACTTCTAACTTCGGAAATTTATCCCCTATCAAGGGCATTCCTTCTTTTTCTTCCATAATATTCCTCTGCTACATAATATGTTATCAAAGATAAAAAAACTTCTATCAAAATAAAATCGTAGTTTGGAGCTAAAAAATAATCACTCATGATTTTCGGGCCCTAAAAATATATTTCGAAAGAAAATAAATTAAAATAGATGTTAATTGAATTATTCCCCACGGTTTTCACATTTATTTTCGGTATCATACTTATCATCCTTTCACCTCAAGGGGACTCCTTCCTAATCCTTGATTAGGTGGGAGAGGA
>CAYPLQ010000125.1:0-3542 GCA_964411605.1 uncultured archaeon
AGATACTGTAAAATCATTAATACAATGGCATGGTTATCTCGAAAAACCTATATCAGCACCAACAACTGAATCTTCTCCAGATCAGATAATACCTATGTTTCCTAAGATAGGTCCTAAAAAAGCAAATAGAATAATAGAAGAATTTGGGAGTGTATATGGTGCAATAACAAATATAGATGAATGGGATTCTGTAAAAGGAATTGGAGAAAAAACATTAGAAGAAGTAAAAGAATGGTTAGGTGGTTTTGATGAATGATAATGATGAAATAGATACTGCTATTATTGCATTTAATGACCAAGGAATGGTTGTTTCTGGCAAAGGATATGGTGCATACAATCAATTTTATACTACTCCAGACAAGATAGAAGTATATTTGGATGAAGTAGACATAGACGTTGAAGAAGTTGAAAAAAAACAACAATCAGATAGATTAGTTTTAAAAATAGATAGGTGATGTTTATGGGTGGACAAGAAAATTTGAATGAAAGTAGGAATTATGATTATAGGCATGAGGAAGAAAAAGAAAAGAAGAAAAACAAGATGGAAGAAGAAGATGACATTAGAACACTAGAGGTTTATGGTGAGGCATATGATTGGTTTATGTCAGATGTCCAGAGATTGGAGGAAGATTATAATGAATTTGATGATTTGTTTATGCATAGTGATGTTCTTGAAAAAATGTCAAAAGTATTTACCACATATCTCAGTCCTTCAGAAATACCGTACAAAACAATAGACTGGGGACAATTTGAGGTTAAATTATACGTTAAATTATATGATGAAAAAGAGTTTATGATAATGGATTTTTTGGCTACAGAACTAGAAACTAGAACGAGAGCATTAAAGAAGTTCTTTGGGGATGATTTTACTTCCGATGATATTTTAGACTTTCAATTATATATGGATGGAGAGAAATTAGATCCTACTAAGAAACTTAAGGATCAGGATGTTGAGAATTATAACGAATTAGAACTAAAACCAGTAGAATAGTGTCAATATTACTCCGAAATAACCAAAAATATTTAAAAGAGGCAGTTTTTTGTTACACTGGTGTACCCTTTAATGCTGAAGAAGATAGTTGACACTAACAAGATGGAAGATAGTGAATTAAGTGGTACCACAAATATAAAGTGTTATTATAGTGATACTGATCCTCATTTTACTAAATTAGTTATTCAGGATGTTTTTAATGAAAGAAAAGCAGTATTACCTGTAGATCTTATCCCAAAAATTCAGGAGGAAGTGGACAAAATTGAAAATAAAAAGAAGGAGGAAGAATATATGGAGAAAATTTGGAACAAATTAGAAGAGAACAGTAAAAGAGGATGATATGGAGGTGAGGTCCAAAATGAGGATAGGGGGGAGCTTCATTCACTTCCCCATTGCCCTGCCTCTCCGTCCACCTTGTCGTTCTATACCCTAGGGTATGTGAGAGCTTTTCTCGTTTATATGGGGCTAATACTATCCTCATTGGGCAAACTCACCTTCATGGAGTTGATTATTATGGATATTGATAAATATGTACAAAAAAGAAGCATGAATCTATCTGATACTACACTTAAATCACATAAGTCAGCACTAAAAAGATTTGAACAAATAACAGGGATATCTAACAGGGAACCTACTGTTGATGATGTTGATGAGTATATTGATCAGGTCTCTATGAATAATCTCTACTCTGATACATCTTTAAAGCAAAACCTCAATATATTGAAGATGTATTTTCAAGTTATGAGGTTAGGTAATGTTGATGAACTAGAAACACTCTTAAGAACTAGATCTCCTACAGTATCTAGTAGCCAATACAAACATGAGTATTATTCTAAAGAAGATATAATGGAGGTTATCGATAATTCTGACTACCCATGGAATCTTTACTTCGCACTTACCTACACATTTGCAAGAAGGCTTATGGAAGTTGCATTACTAGAAAACAGGGATGTAAAAGAAGATTATATTAGATTCAATATTGTAAAGAAACCAGGGGATTATAGGAAAAAACTAAGTAGAGATATGCTTAAACTAGAGTGGGATGATTGGCTTTCAAAAAGGAAGAAGGAAACAACAGGTAAACTATTTTCCGAATGTTGGGAAGGTAACAACATAAAAAGGAACATTCCACAGTACAGACTTGTACAGTTTGGCAGGAGATCAGGAGTTATTGGTGAGGAAGATAGAATGTCGGTTCATTCACTCCGTCATTCGAGGGCTAGACACTTATTAGATGAAGAAGGGGTTAGTCCTAGAGCATTAAAAGATGGTTTATTGTTTCATGAACAATTATCTACTACTACAGACACATACGGTACTAAAGAAGATGCAGAAGATGTGATCCCTGGTGTATAATAAATTATAAAATACCCTCTCCTCTTTTTTTATAATAGGTGATATTATCGAGGTACTGAGAGACCAGATAAAAGAGACCACAAAGGCAAGAATGATAGTGAACAATTATAGAGAAACACTATCTAAACCAATTACAGTTACAAGTAAATTTTATGTTTATTATGATTTGTATAAGATAAAGAACATTAATGAATTTAAGGATAAGTACCAGAAAATACTGGATAAGTTGTATAGAGACATTTATAATTATGGTTTATGGGCTATTGGGAATGAATTCAGATATATATCTTCGTTTAGTATAACTCCTCCTGATTATTGGGGTAATAAACCAAAAGACATGAGTTCATTTTTTCCAGTAGGATTTGAGAAGGAAAAACTTGAAGAGGAATTGGATTCATTTAGACAACTATATAAAACTGTATATAATGAGTATCCTTCTGAATGCACTATAAAAACATTTAAAGAAATGATTAAAATCAGATATAAAGATAAATATGAGATTAGTAACAGTTCAGAACGTCTCAAGGCACTAAATGATCGAATGGATATTCTTTCTGATCCCTCTTGTTTTCTAAAAGGAAGTAAGAACCTGTTTGAGATAGATTTCTATGCAGGAACACTAAGGGAAGACTATGGAATAGATTACCATGACGGTATCCATGACCTTTCGAAGGTGTTTGGTTGGAGGTCTGGTGGTGGTCCTAACTGGGGAAAAGTTTGTCAACTTCTTCTAAATAGGGAAGAGTATACAAAAACAATGTTTGTGGACCAAGCATTTGATATACACCACAATACTGGAATATTTTTAAACAAGATTAAACCCACCAAAGAACAAGATGAATTAGTACGAGATATACATAAAATTGATGAGGATATTGGTGTAATTGGTGTAGGAATCAAAGACGATACTCCTGAACCATGGACAACAGTAAAAAAACTTTTGGATGAAAGAGAAGAAGGTAATTTAGAAATAATGTATAGAATTGTCAGAAAATATGATTCAAATGTAGAAGAATATGCACCTTAGGGTGTTATCTATAAAATTGAGATAGTTGATATAGGGTTGATTATCATGAATATACGAGAAAAATTAAAGGAAAGGATAAAAAATAGATTGAATGATAAGATAGATCCTAAGGAGATACAATTTGAAGACATATATGATCTTGTTGGAGAGGAACCGTTGGATTTATTT
>CAYPLQ010000126.1:0-3021 GCA_964411605.1 uncultured archaeon
TAAAAAAAAAAAAAAAAAATAAAGAACCTCAAAATGGAACAAATGATTTAAAAAAACATTGAATTATACTTGAAAGAAGTTATTTTTATTTTTCAATTAATAAAAAAGACATTAATACTAAAACAATTAATGATTCAGAGATTGCTTTTCCCTTAAATAAAAAAATAGAAATAATAGAAAATAAAACCCCAAAAAACGCTAAGAAAACTAAAACCAATCCCCTTTTCCTGTTTATTTTGATTTTACCGTAACCATAAGAAAATAAACCTAATATCGCAAAAAAGAAGAAAAAAACAGAAACTGGTGTATGTAATAAAGTATTAATTGGAAAAACTCCAACCAAAACCAATAGAAACGAACTGATAATTAAAAAAATGACCCCAATCTTCGTTTTTAAGTTATTATTTTTATTAGATAAGAAATAAAAATAATTTATTCCTAATAAACCAATTATTATTAACCCAAAATTAAATATCCATGCTTTTTCAGCTCTTTCCCCACCTAAATGAGATAACGCATGTTCGGTGAAACTAAACCAAGGATTTGAGTAAATTGAAAAAATAAAAACAAGAAAAGTTAAACTAACTACTAAAAAACTAATTAAAGACCTCTTCTTCATCTAAACACCTAATTGGGTACTTAATTTTATGGAACCAATCAATATGTTTGCATTGTTTAAAATGTTAGGTAATCACTTTTTTCTCCAGAAGAACGCCAAAACAACATCTTTTCTTTTGGATCAGGGAAACCATTTTCTTCTAACGCTCCTTCTTTTACCTTCGCTGACTCAATTTTTCCAACAAAAAAAGAATGGTCACCAAAAACTTCTTTATTCACTAACCGACATTCTAGGTTAGCAAAACATTCCTTTATCAGAGGTACGCCCTTGTTTCCTTCTTCAATATTTAAGTTGAGTTCATTTAATTTATCTAGATCTCTCCCACTTTTTGTTCCTGCTAGATAAGTTTCTTCTGCTATTTCTTTTGTTGGAATATTAATACCAAATCTTTCAGTTTCTATAATTAAATCATGACTATATCTGTCTGGAGAAACTGCAATACCCACAAGAGGTGGATCAAAAGAAACAGGTGTGGACCAAGCAATTGTTAAAACATTTCTTTTTTCTTCATTCCCACATGACACTAAAACAGTGAGTCTCGGATAAAGTAACTTATAAGCATCTTTTGTATCTACTTTCATACTTATCTATATATAAAAAAAACATAAAACACTTTTTAGTAATAAAAAATAAAAACAAAAAAATTTCTAGATTAAAATATAAAAAGGTAGGGTTTTTTAGTTTACTTCCATTGTTATGTCTAGTTCTTCGCAGAGTTCTTGGTACCTGTTTCTTACTGTTACTTCTGTTGTGCTTGCTGCTTCAGCTACTTTTTTCTGTGATCTTTTTTCCCCACATTTGACACTTGATATGTATATTGCAGCTGCTGCTATACTTGTAGGGTCTCTTCCACTTGTTAATTCTTTCTCTGATGCCTTTTTGAGGATTCCCTCTGCTTTAAATTGGACTTGTGTTGATAAATCAAGTGATGATGTGAATCTAGGAACGTATTCGTGTGGTTGTGCTGGTTTTAGCATTATTCCAAGTTCTGAGGCCACGTATCTGTATGCTCTTCCTATTTCTTTTCTAGAAACTCTTGCTGATTCAGAAATTTCGTCTAATGTTCTTGGTATTTTGCTTTGTCTACAAGCTATGTATAGTGCTGCTCCTACCATTGCTTCTATGCTTCTTCCTTTCACTAGTCCTTTGTTTGCTATTTTTCTATATATCATTGAAGCATCTTCGTTAACGCTTTTTGGGATATTTAGTTGTGAACCTATTCTATCGAGCTCTCCTAGTGCTAGGGCTAGGTCTCTTTCTTTTGAATCAGAGAACTTAGATTGTCTATGCCATTTTCTTAGTCTATAGAATTTTGTTTTTTTGTTTGAAGAAATTGAATTACCATTACTGTCTCTTGTTCCAGTTCCTATGTTTGTTGATAATCCTTTATCGTGGGTCATTACATCCATTGGAGCTCCAACACGCATTTTTTTCTCTCTTTCTTCGCTATCAAATGCTCTCCAATCTGGGCCTTTATCAATGAATTCGTCATCTATAACTAAGCCACATTCTTCACAAACTAATTCAGCTCTTTCGTAATCACGAGATAATTTTTGACTCCCACATTCAGGGCATTCATTACTCTCTTCATATTCTCCAACATGTTCTCTCTTTTTAACTTCTTTAACTTCCTCTTCCTTATCAACTTCTGTTGACATATATATTTCCTCCTTTTTAAGGCGATTTTTAAAAAAAACCGATTATTCGTTATGTAGGAATTAATTGTAAAATAAAACGTTTTTCAGAATCCCTTGATGGCACAACCTTAATTGTCACTCTCCCTTATAAATGTTTTGGTTATTAGTTCGATTTAAATCGAACATAAGGAGTTTTTACATAAATAGGCTATTCTGATAAAGATCGTATTCAAAAGATTAATACATCATGTTTGTTTAATAATTTTTTATATCAGACATATAGAGAGGTGAGGATATTTGGATAATAAACGTTTAACAAGAAGAAATTTTTTGAAATACTCAGGAGCAACTGGTGCCACAATATTAGCAGGTACAAGTTTTGCAGGCTGCCTCAATGGAGGAGGACAAGATATAAAAAACCCAAATACAATAGTGTACCAGAAAACTGGAACCGTAGATTCGTTTGATCCAGCATGGGTCTATGATACAAGAAGTGGAGAAATACTAGATAATGTATACGAAACCTTAATTGATTATGATGGAACGAGTACATCTGAATTTGTTCCTATGCTAGCAAAGGAAGTACCGTCACAAGAAAATGGTTTAATTTCTGAAGACGGCAAGACATATAAGTTCCCAATAAGAGAAGGAGTTAAATTCCATAATGGAAATGAATTAACTCCAGAAGACGTTGAATACAGCATAGAGAGGGCGATGGTTCAAGATAGATCTGGTGGACCAGTTTGGATGTTTACTGAACCTCTT
>CAYPLQ010000126.1:3053-3518 GCA_964411605.1 uncultured archaeon
CAAATAGATAATTCAGTAGAAGTTGATGGAAATCAAGTAGTATTTAACTTAGAAAGACCTTATCCGCCTTTTTTACAAGTGCTTGCTGGAAGCTGGGCTTCCATAGTAGACAAAGAGTGGGCAGTTGAACAAGGAGCTTGGCCTGGCACTGCAGAAAATTGGCAGGAATACAATGACCCAGAAGAAGGATCTGAACCACTTGGTGAAGTAACAAACGGAACAGGACCATTTAAACTAGATAACTGGGAGTCAGGAACTAGTATCACTTTGACATCACATGACGATTATTGGAGAGAACCGGCACCAGTAGATAACGTATTAATAGAAAACGTTGGAGAATTCAGTACGAGGAAAACAAACTTACTCAATGGTGATGCAGACATAATATATGTACCAACCCAACAACTAAATCAAATAGAAGACACAGAAAAAGTTGATAAAATAGGTCCTCAAGCTTCACTACAA
>CAYPLQ010000127.1:0-451 GCA_964411605.1 uncultured archaeon
GTAGGTATGAGTTGCTATTTCTCCCGTGCCTTCATAGTCTCCATCTTCATACCAGGCCCATTCATAGGATTGGATTGAGCCATCTGGGTCATATGAGTTTGAAGCATTAGCTTCAACAGTTTCTTCACCGTTTATGGATAATTCAAATTTAGCTGTTGGTGCTTAGTTATCTCCTCCACTTCCTCCGTTTCCTCCGTTGCTGCAACTAACATTGCCTCTTAATCCAACAAAATAAGTGCCTCTTGAACCATCATCAAATAAGAAAGTAAGTACAAAGAAATCATTTCTCCATATCGTTTTACTAAAATTAATTTTTAGTACTGTTTCGCCTTGACTAAAAGTTAATTCAGCGTTTTTTGCTTCACCACCAACTCCTAAGCCCGCTACAACATCATTTCCTCCACATGTTTCAATGTCAGCTTGAGAAGGAGGAACATGGTCACCTTGATGC
>CAYPLQ010000127.1:461-1149 GCA_964411605.1 uncultured archaeon
TCTACGTTCCTTGAAACCTCGCTGTTAAACCTCAACAAAGCAACATCGCCATTGGTAGGTTTTCCTTCTCCTTCTCCTTCTCCTTTAATACCTCCTGCCTCCAACACTATGGAATCTGGATTATTTGGGTTTATGTCTCCTGGTGTACCTCCTGCTCCTCCTTCACCATAACTCTCCGAATAAACGGTGTAATTAATTATTTGATGACTTTTACGGTCACTGTCTTTAATATAAGCAAAGACTTCATTAATTGATTGAGTTGTGTTTGATGCTCTAACTCTTACGTAACCATCTTCATCTGATGTCAATGAAACATTTTTTCCTCTATCTTTTCCATTTAACTTAACTGTTGATGAATTAAAAATTACTTCGATTCCACTAACCGGGTTGTTGTATTTATCAACCACCCTAGCTTCTAAGTAACTTGGAGCGGTGTGATTTGTTTCATCAGTGGTTAAAATTAATTCACTCTTTTTTGGTGAATAAGAAATAGATTCTCCTAGGGATAGGCTACTTAGTTTTAAGCTATAATTATAACTCCCATTTAACTCTATATTTAGCCTATATAGGTTGTGGCCGATTTCTTTTTTATTTAAATCTATTGGTTTTGAGACATTTTTTATGTATGTGTTATTTTGTTTATCAAGGTAATTGGTCCATGCTTTTGGTGCTATTGTTGAGAAATTCA
>CAYPLQ010000127.1:1159-3454 GCA_964411605.1 uncultured archaeon
GTTTAGTTTCTTCATCTCCATTGAATTTGGTGGTGCATTACTTGGATATATCTCCAGCGCTTCTAATTTGTAGCCATTTTTTGATAAATTACCTCTTAGTGTGGTAGGTTGAATGGTTTGTCCTTGGAAAAGTGATTGTTCAATTAATTCAGGAACCACGTGATTTCTTTGATAATTCCTTATCAGGCCTGTGTGTTCGATTAAGTAGGATTGAACTCCTTCTTGGTAATTATAATGGGGTTGATAGCTTATTCCCTTAGTCACGTAATTTATTTGTCTTTCACCATCCCAGTAATCGCGGAGCTCTTTGTTGGCAGCAACTGCATTCGATAAATTAATTGATAACCTATATGTACTTAATTCTCCACTTGCTGGTGCAGGATTAACTAATAAATACCTATCCGGGTACTCAGTCCCTAACTTTATTTGAGAAGATGAAACATCTCCCAAAGAAGAAGCTCTCAACAAACCCAACTTAATACCAACAACATCATCGGTTACCTCTTGATAATGATTCCACTCAACTTCTTTATTCCACTGAGGAACATAAACAGATTGAAGAACCGATAATATAATTAGGACACTTGATATGATTAAGATTACTCCTATTATTTCGCTTACTCCTTCTTCATTTTCTAGAAATTCATTAAGATTCATTTAGCTTAATTGAAAATTGATGTAGGGAAACAATAAAATTTCCTCAAATAAGGAACATAATTTAGTTTCTTTTTTTTATTTTTAATTTGGTTTATTTAGTACTACATCAAATGCTGTGCCATTCATTTCTGAGTCCTTTACTTTTACTTCGCCATCGTAGTTCTCTGCAATTTTTTTTACTAAATAGAGACCTAAGCCAGTTTCACCGGATTCACCATGTTTATAGCCTTTTTCGAAGACTTTTTGTTTCTTTTCTTCTGGTATACCCTTGCCATCGTCTATTACAGAACAAATAACTTTTCTTTGTTTTTCTTCAGCCGAGATTTTTATTTCATTAGCTCCTGAATGCTTTATGCTGTTTTTTATTAAGTTATTGAATAATTCTTTAAGTAAATTTCCTCCTAAAACTCTTAAATTACTTGAAAAATCTTTTTTGATTCTTATATCTTTTTCTTTAGCTTTTGATTGATTTTCTTTTATGAACATCGTGTCTTAGTAGTGAATGAAGGAATTTTTCTCTTTTTTGGGTCTTTTTTTGGTCAGTTATATCTCTTAATGTAGCCTGTATATAGGTCTTTTCTCTGATCTCGACTTTATTCAATAACACTGTTGTTGGGAAGGTCTCCCCATCAAATCTCTTATGTCTCCATTCAAAGAAGGCTTTTTCTTCTCTTATTGCTTTCTGGATTTTTTCTTTTGCTTTTTTTTCGGATAATCTGCCATTTGGTTGTTTTTTGGGAGAATGCTCCCAAGGTGGTTTAGAACAGAATTCTTCTTTACTTTCGGCTTTAAACATCTCTAGGGTCTTGGGATTTGCTGATTCATATGTCCAATTCTGTGGATTTATAATCATAATTGCGTCTCTAGATGATTCGAATAAGCTCCTATATCTCTCTTCACTTTCTTTTAACTTTTCTTTGGTTTTTTCTCTTTCTTTGATGTCTCTATCAACCACTACTATTTTTTCTTGAGCATTTATTTCCTCAATTGTTGAGTGTAGTTCAGTTGGCCTTGTTTCGCTACCTCTGTGTCTGTAATTTATCTTAAAGAATAATTCTCCTTTTTTCTGTAACTTTGTTTTTTGTCTTGAAAAATTCTCTATATCTTCTTCATCTATTATTTCAAGTTCGGTTACGTTTTTTCCTATTAATTCTTTTTTATTGAGCTCTGTCCATTTAGAAACAGCTTGATTTACTTCTTCTATAACTAAGTCCTTGTTTAAGACAAAGACTACGTCTGGTATAGCTTCAAATATCTCTTTGTATTTGTTTTCTTTTGTTTGTTTTGTTTTAGGGATTTCTTGAATAATTCCTTCCAAGAACTTTGGTTGTCCGTCTTCATCATAAAAAGGTCTTCCTCTTTCAGAAACTTTTTTTGTTTGATTGTTTTTTGTCTGTATTTGATAATTAACTTCAAATGGTTCTTTTCGTTTTATGGCTTTATTTATTTCTTTTCTAAGTTTTGATCTATCTTTAGGGATTATTAATTCTTTAAAAAATATTTTTTGGTCATCTATTAATTCATTTGGTTTGTAACCGGTGAGTTCCTTGCATCCTTCACTCAGAAACTTCATGGTCCAGTTTTCATTTATTAGGCATCGATAAGCTATTCCGGGGAAATTACCAAAAAAGGATTTTA
>CAYPLQ010000128.1:0-2844 GCA_964411605.1 uncultured archaeon
TTAATAAAGTAAATATTTTTAAATTCATACCTCTTTTGAATAAATGTCAAAAAAATTGATTTTTAGAGATTAAAGTTAAATATCTTGTTTTGATAGAATTTCATGGATTTCTTACAGACTATAGGGGATAGTGATTTAAGAGATAATAAGGCAGAGAAGAAATTCTTTAAAGCACTAAAAAAGTCTTTTAAACCCAATGATACAGGGATAGTTTACTACCGCTATCCAATAAAGGATAAATCCGGTTGTGAATTTGATGATGAACCTGACTTTGTGATTTTACATCCAGATTTAGGATTATTAGTGGTTGAATGTAAAGACTACAAAATTGATGATATAGAAGAGATCCAGGGAAATACTTGGATAACAAAAAAAGAAAGATCACATCCCTATACACTGGTTAGAGATCAAGGTTTCTTTCTCAAATCATTATTCAGGCAAGATAGTAATCTGATAGATAAAAAGGGTAGAGATAAGATAACTGTTAATTTTATGATAGCTTTACCCAACATAAAGTCAAGGGAGTGGAAAAATAGAGGCTTACATAAAGTACCTTCCTCGCCTAAAATAATATTTGAGGATGATCTGACAGAGAAAAAATTAAGAAAGAAATTATTCAGTAACTATATCCCGCAGGAAATTCATATAAAGGATTATGAAAGAGCAAGGGGTATATTGAGTGGGGGAGACACTCTAAGTGATTTTGAAGATATGCCAGATCGTGTAGATAATAAAAGAGATCTTGTTTTTAAGACGAAAAAAGGTATAAAGAAACTGGACAGATATCAGGAAGAGATTGGTTTTCAAATACCTCCAGGACCACAGCAGATAAGGGGTGTAGCTGGATCCGGTAAAACAATACTGTTAGCCATGAAGGCTGCTAGGATGCATCTGAATAATCCTGATTGGGATATTGTTCTAACTTACTCGACTAGAAGTCTAAGAGAGACTATACTTGAGTCAATAAATAGGTTCTATGCGAAATTTTCCGGCGGAGATAAACCAAATTGGGACAAATTGAAATTATTGATCCACTGGGGTGGTGAAGAAGCTGGAGAAGGTCTGTATTATAATATCTGCCAGCAAATTAACAAAGATCACATTAATTTAACTGAAGCTAGAGAGTTATGTGAAGAAGACGAAGCACCTTTTGAGTACTGTTGTAATGAGTTACTAGAGGAGTATGAATTACCAGAAATTTATGATGCCATTTTAATAGATGAAGCTCAGGATTTTGGGTCTAATTTCTTCAACATGTGTTTTGAAGTGTTAAAAAAGCCCAAACGGTTAATATGGGCTTATGATGAAGCACAAAGTCTTAAATCATTGGAAGCGCCAAGTCCTGTAAATATATTCGGGACATATGAAAATGATGAACTTGTAGTAGATCTTAGAGGAACATACGACGGTGGTATACAGAAAAGTCACGTTATGACCAGATCATATAGGTCTCCTCGTGATATTCTTATGGCTGCACATATTTTTGGTATGGGTTTGAAAAGGATAGGAGGCCCTGTTCAAGCGATAACAACTAAAGAGGGCTGGGAAAATATAGGTTATAAGATACTAGAAGGTGATTTTAGAGATATTGGAGAAACTATCAAAATGACTAGATATAGAAATCAATCACCACATCCTTTAGAACTGATAGATTCAGCTGGACCATTCTTGAAGTTGAAGGAATTTGATGAGAAAGAAAAAGAAATTGAAAAAGTAGCTGAGTTGATAAGAGAAGATGTAAACGAGGAGAAGCTGGATCCTGAAGATATTTTAGTGATAATTTTAGAAGATTATCATAAAATTAGGGAAGAAGAAGAAAAGATAGAGGAAGAGAACGATATAGGAGAGGATGAAGAAGTCGAAATAAGTTTCAAGAAAAAGATCGAGATTGGATATGAATTAGAATCGAAATTAAATGAATATGGAATAGATGTAACTTTTTCATGGAAAGGTGATAGAAACATATTCAATAAAAAAGATCACATAACTGTTTCAGGATTACATAAAGCCAAAGGTAATCAGGCTTCACAAGTTTATATAATGAGTTTTGAAAGAGTTGAGAAAAACAGTGATAAACCGCTTATCCGGAGTAGAAACGAAATATTCTCAGCCCTAACTAGAGCTAGAATATGGTGTACGATTACTGGTGTTGAAGAGAACGAGAACGTATTTGACGAAATGAGATCAATCTTAGAAAGTATCAAGGTTAACACAAGGCCTATAATAGAATTCCCAGCTCCTGACGCTAAAGAATTAGAGAGGGAACTAGAATCCGAATTTAGAAAAACCAGATTAGATGAATTTGATTTAGTATAACATATGAACTCCTTTGATGAAGGTATAAATCGGTAAGAAATTTAAATCTCATTTGTAGATTTAGCTCTAAAAATTGATTAAAAACAATTAGAAATATATATTAAAAATATCTAGCAATATCATGGATTTCCTCCAGACTATAGGTGAAGAAGATCTAAAGACTAACTCAGCAGAGAAGAAATTTTTTGAATCCCTTAAGAACTCATTCGATACCGATGATGAAGGTATAATATTTTACCGCTATCCAATCATAGATAAATCTGGAGGTAGTTTTGACAGGGAGGCAGACTTTGTTATACTGAATCCTGAATTAGGTTTACTCGTGATAGAATGCAAAGGTTACAAGATTGATCATATTAATAAGATTAAGCAAAATACGTGGTACCTTAAAAATATCTCATTTAACAGATCATATCCCTTAAAGCAAGCTATGGACCAAGGATTTTTCATAAAGGATTATTTTGAGAGAGAAGGCAGTCTAGTAGATGAAAATGATTGTTGTAAAGTACCTGTAAATTTTATGGTAGC
>CAYPLQ010000128.1:3022-3425 GCA_964411605.1 uncultured archaeon
AACGTTGACACTAAGAAAGATTTTGTTTTAAAGGCTGAAAACGAAATAAAGAGGTTGGATAAGTATCAGGAAGAGATTGGCTTTCAAATACCTCCGGGACCGCAGCAGATAAGAGGTATAGCGGGATCCGGCAAAACGATACTATTAGCCATGAAAGCTGCAAGGATGCATCTAAATAAACCTGACTGGAATATTGTTTTAACTTTTAGAAATAGAAGTTTAAAAAATTATATCGAAACTTTGGTAAGAAGATTTTATACACAGTTTACTGGAGGAGAACAACCTGATCAAGATAAATTGAAGATAATCAGTAGTTGGGGTAGTAGTAATTTAGGTGAGGGTTTGTACTATGAAATTTGTCAAAAGATTGATAAAAAATGTATTGGTATCGATGAAGCAAGGA
>CAYPLQ010000129.1:0-3413 GCA_964411605.1 uncultured archaeon
ATTTTCCCCCCTCCCCTGTTCATTTTTGATCTAAAAACTCGGAGTGTTCCATCTTTTTCTTTTGCATAGTAGAGCCAGCCATCTTCCTTACTTACATCAAGGTTTTTTATTTTTTCTCCCATAGTTTGCCCCATTCATGCACTCATAGGGGAAACTTTTTATAAGTTTCGGATTTTTGGCCTAGGTAAACTAAAAAAGTTGTTTTTTTTGGCATAATACTTCAATTTTCATCTGTTTGCTGAAAAACCTTAAATTAGAGTCGATTAATATTATACTAGGATGTTAGAGGAATTTAATAAAAAAGGTGTTGTTGATAAAATCACTGGATTTATAGAAGAACGATATGAAGAAAGTAATAGTAATAAATTAATTATTGGTATAAGCGGAGGAATTGATTCTTCCGTTACTGCCTCTTTGTCTAAAATGGCTGTTGGTGAAGAAAACGTTTTAGGGGTTTCATTACCAATAACCAAGGAAAGTGATTTACCTAAAAAATTTGCTGATTCCATAAATATTGATTTTGAAGAAATTGGGTTATCCAGTAGTTTTAACGAAATTTTTAATAAACTTAAAGGTAATTGCAGACACTTTGATGGGGAAAGAATTTCTTTGGCAAATATCAAAGCTAGGTTGAGAATGATTTTTCTTTATTATCATTCCAATGTTCTCGATGGTTTGGTTGTTGGAACTGGTAATAAGAGTGAATTATCTATTGGTTATTTCACGAAATATGGGGACGGGGGAGTTGATTTTTTTCCTATAGGTGATTTATATAAGTCCCAGGTATATGTTTTAGCTGAATACTTAGATCTTCCTGAGGAGATTATTGAAAAAGAACCTAGCGCTGGTCTGTGGGAAGGTCAGACCGATGAAAACGAAATTGGTTATTCCTATGATGTGCTGGATGAGGTTCTTTATTCTTTGGAACAGGGAATGAATGAAGATGAAATCCAAAAACAATTTGGTCATAATTCAGATGTTATAGAAGACATTAAAGAAATGAAGAGGTGTAGTAAACATAAAAGAGAGAATCCACCAATTTGTAGTGTTTTTTAGTAGTTTCCATATATCATGAGTTTAGCATCATCACCACTCAAGTAATATGAATTAACTGTTTTTTTTATTTTAAATCCTCTAGATTTATAGAATTCTATTGCTTCTCTATTTGTTTCTCTTACATGGCACCAGAGCCTTTCGTGTTCTCTTTTAGGGATATTTATTAATTTGGTTCCAATACCTTCACGGGTATAGTTTGGATGGACACCGAAAATCGAGATATAGCCCGTGTCTCTAAAAATTATGAAACCAACTATTTTTTTCTTTTTTTTGGCTACATAACTGTTGTTGGATGTGAAATCAGCTGAGAAAGTTAAAAAATCTTGTCTTAGCATGTTTTTTTCTTTTCTGCATTTTTCTTTAACTTTCCATGCTCCCAGTAGGTCTCTGGAATCACTTTTTTCTATCACAACATCCATCGTATCTATAACTATGCTGCAAAACTTTAAAATCATTGCCAACGTAAGTTTTCTTGATGTTGTCTTTAGAAGAGATAAAAGAAATTGATGGTAAAGGCATAATAGAAGATGTCCTAGATTTCCCGGAGATGTGTGAAGACGCATTTCAGCCAATTATAAGTAAACATGAATCGGGTTTTGAGAAAATTGGCGTAGTTGGGATGGGTGGTTCTGGTATTGGAGGAGATATGTTAGAGTCTTTTTTGAAGTACAAGACCAAATTACCGGTGTTGGTTAATAAAAATTATAGATTACCAGCCTCTTTTGATGAAAAAACTTTATTATTTGTTGTTAGTTATAGTGGGAATACTGAAGAAACAATTTCTTGTTTAAGAGAAGGAATTAAAAGAGGAAGCCATGTGTGTTGTATTTCTTCCGATGGTGAAGTTGAAACTATAGCTCACGAAAAAAACATTCCATTATTTAAAGTGGAAAAAGAAGTTCAACCGAGAGCTGGTTTTCCTTATCTCTTTTTACCTATATTAGCTACATTAGAAGAGCTTGATGTAGTGGAGGTTGAGGGATTTGAAGAAGCTGTTTCTAATTTATTTGAGTTGAGGGAAAGAAATAATCCTGAAATAGGTTTTAAGGATAATTATGCTAAAAAAATTGCTTTAGAACTTAAAGACTCTATTCCAGTTATTTATAGCTATGGAGCTCTTTCATCTGTAGCTTATAGATGGAAATGTCAATTAAATGAGAACTATAAGATGTTTGCGATAAAAAATGATTTCCCAGAATTAACGCATAATGAAGTTGTTGGTTTGGACCATGATTTGATCAATGATTTTAAGATAATGGTTTTGAGAGAAGAAAAGCCAGATGAAGTAATAGAGAAAAAGATTATGGCAACTGAAGCTGAATTGGATAAAGAAATTGGTTTTATCGAAGTATTCGGTGAAAGTTGGTTATCTAAGTTACTTACAGGTGTTTTCTTAGGTGATTTAGTGAGTGTCTATTTAGCTGTATTAAGAGGTGTTGATCCTACACCAGTTTCAAGAATAGAGAGGATAAAAGATAAATTATCGAGTTTATAGAAAAAAAGGAGGTACTAAAAAATGAATGATGAAAAATTAGCTCAATATACATTTATAGTTGCGTTTGTAGCGGCTTTGATTTATGCTTTAATAATAAATATTGGTGGTTTTAAAGACATAATAGGTGTTTTTTTGTTAATTGGTTTGCTTTTTTTGATTTACTATTCTAATGAAGTCGCTAAAAAAATGATTTCGAGTAAATGAAAAACAAAAATCAATAATATTTTTTTCCTAAAAAAATAAATTAGTTAAATCTATTCTAGCGAAAAAACATTAAATACTTTTATTTGCATCTAGGGAATTTGTGGATATAGGTTGCAAAAAATTGAGTGATATTTTAATACCTCTAGCTCTGTTAGAGCATAGTTTTTAATTAAATAAATTTGATTAAGTAAAGTCTGGTTCTATTATTTTGATTTTTGTGTTTTCTGGTAAATCATTTAGCTTAAATGGGTTTTTTACTTTAGTAATATCTTTGTTTTTTTCGATGAATTTATTTATTCTATCTATTGGCACATTTAGTCCTGGAACTTTATAGTGCATTGGAACAACAATTTTAGGATTTGTTTTTTTAATTAAGTTAGTTGCTTCTGTGGCGTTTATTGTGAAATTTCCTCCAACAGGAATGAATAATAAATCTGTGTTCTTTATTTTAGATAAAACCTTTTTGGAAGGAATTTCGCCTAGGTCTCCAAGATGGGTTATTTTTTTGTTTTCTAATTCGAAAATGGTGACTAAGTTTTTGCCTCTTATTTCTCCATTGTGTTTATCGTGGTTTGTTTTTATAGCTTCTATGTCGATTCCTTTTATTTTTTTCTTTCCTTTTCCTTTTACTATGGTTGGTTTGTTTTCTATTACTGAA
>CAYPLQ010000130.1:0-3399 GCA_964411605.1 uncultured archaeon
ACCTGCTATACCAATAAAAACATCTGCATCACATTTTTCTACAAATTCACTAAGTTTTTTAGGGTTTCTATGAGCAGAGATCACTTTTTTTGTGTATTCGACATCTTTTTCATCCAAAATGTTGTATGCTTTTTCAGCAATAGGTTCATCTGAGTCCGATCCCAAAACAATTGCTATATTAACCATATTTTTTACTCCTTATCTTATTTACATAGATTTATTTTATTTTAGAAACAAACAAGTTATCCAAAAAAAATACAGAAAATTGAGATGAGGAAATAAAATGGAACTATTTATTCCAGGACCTGTGGATGTTAGAGAAGAGCTTAGACAAGAATTATCCAAAGAAATGATTGGTCATCGGAGCTCTGAGTTCTCAAATTTATATAGAAAAATTATCCCAAAACTACAAAAATTAACTCAAACACAAAATAAAGTTTTTATTTCGACATCATCCTCAACAGGTTTGATGGAAGCAGCTGTTAAAAACACTGTTAAAAATAAGTGCTTAAACTTAATTAATGGTGCTTTTGGTAAAAGATGGCATGAAATAACTAAGAGAAGTGGGAAAAAAACTGAAAAAATAGAAAAAGAATGGGGAAAACCGATTAGAAGAGAGGATATTGAGGAAAAAGTTAAAGAAAAAGATATTGATTGTGTAACATTAATACATAATGAATCATCAACTGCTTTAGAAAATCCCTTGGAAAAGATTTCTAAGGCTATACCCGAAGACACTTTGTTCTTAGTTGATACAGTTAGTTCAATGGGTGGAGTTGACATCCCCGTAGATAAGTACGATATCGATATTTGTTTATTTGGAACTCAAAAATGCTTAGGGTTACCTCCTGGTTTAGCTTTCTTTACTGTATCAGAAAAAGCTATAGAAAAATCAAAGAATGTCAAAAATAAAGGATATTACTTTAGTTTCGATAATTTCATTAAATACGATAAAAAAGAACAAACAATTACTACCCCAAATATTCCTTTATTATATGCGTTAGATAAACAATTAACTTATATACTCCAAGAAGAAGGTTTGGAAAATAGATGGAAACGACACAAAAAGATGGCGGAGATAACAAGGGAGTGGGCAAATAATAATTTTGAAACATACCCTGAAAAAGGACATGAATCCAAGACATTAACCGCTATAGAAAACACAACAGGAATTAATATTTCAAAATTGATTAAGGAATTAAGAAATAGAGGTTACTTAATCAGTAATGGATATGGGGAGCTAGGAGGGAAAACCTTCCGAATAGGACATTTAGCTGATAGAGAAATCCATGAATTAAAGGAATTATTAAATCAAATTGATGAAGTATTGGATTTGGTTTAGATGAAAAAAATTGGGTTTGTGGACACAACATTTGCTCGAGTTGATATGACAGAGGAAGCTATGAAGGAATTAAATAAGCATTTATCTTATAAAAAAATAAGAAAAACAGTTCCAGGTATAAAGGATTTGCCGATAGCATCAAAATTATTGATACAAAAAAATGAACCCGATATAGTTATGGCATTTGGTATGCCAGGTCCAGAGGAAATAGATAAGATGTGTGCTGATCAAGCTTCCAGTGGCTTAATAAAAACTCAATTAATGACAGACACTCAGATAATAGAAGTTTTCGTTCACGAAGACGAAGCTGAGAATGAAAAACAATTAAAAAAATTAGCTAAAAAAAGAGCAAAAGACCATGCAAAAAACGTATTTAAGTTACTTAAAAAACCAGAAAAACTAAATAAAGAAGCTGGAACAGGAAAAAGAGAAGGACATCCAAATGCTGGGCCAGTTTGAATTTGAGAGGTGAATAATTTGGAAATAAATCTAGGTTTTGTGGTATCTGAATTCAATCACGACATTACAGAAGATATGAGGAAATTAGCAAATAGACATGCAGAATTTCTAGAAGCAAATGTAGTTGAAGAAAAATTCGTTCCTGGGGTATACGATATGCCACTTGCAGTGAAATCTCTTTTAGAAAAAGAAAAGATTGATGCAGTAGTTACAATAGGAGCTATTATAGAAGGAGAAACCGAACATGATGAAGTTGTTGCCTCACAATCATCAAGAAAAATAACAGACTTGTCAATGGAACATAATAAGCCAGTGACATTAGGCATAAGTGGACCAGGACAAACAAGAATGGATGCTCAGAGAAGAATAGATTACGCAAAAAGAGCCGTAGAAGCAGCAGTTAAAATGGTTAAAAGAGATCTATGAGACCAAATTTTTCATCTAGAGCAAATCAGTGCAATCCCTCCGCGACTTTAAAGATTTCAGAAATGGCTTCTGAATTAGAAAAAAAAGGTAAAGATGTAATCTCATTAGGAGTTGGTGAACCAGATTTCGACACACCTAAACCGATAAAAGAATCATGTAAAAAGGCAATAGATGAAGGCTTCGTTCATTACACCGATAGTCAAGGAATTGAGGAATTAAGAAAAAAAATTTCTACAAAACTCAGAGAAGAAAACGGAATAAAAACCTCCAAAGAAGAAATTTTAGCTACTCCTGGCGCAAAATATGCGATATATTTAATTTTCCAGGGTTTAGTTGAAGAAGGTGATGAAGTAATATTATTCGATCCATCTTGGGTAACTTATCCTGAGTCAATTAAGTTGGCAGGAGGAAAAATAAGATGGTGTCCTACGAAGAAGGATCATAGTCCTGATATTGATGAATATAAAGAAATTATAAACAAAGATGTTGCTCTTACTGTTATAAATTCACCATGTAACCCAACAGGCAAAGTTTTTTCAAAAAAAACAATTAAAGCAATAACAGAATTAGCAAAAGAATATAACTCCTTGATTTTGTCAGATGAGATATATGAAAAAATTATTTATGAAAAAAACCATTACAGCCCAGCTAAAGAATATGAAAACACAATAACAGTTAATGGTTTTTCAAAGACCTATTCAATGACAGGTTGGAGACTTGGTTATCTTTGTGCAGACAAAGAAATTGTAGACAAATTAACAAACATTCAACAACATTCCGTGAGTTGCCCCACTTCCTTTGTTCAAAAAGCAGCTATAAATGCTTTCACTGAAAGTACAAATAATTTCTTGGAAAAAATGGTAAAAAAATTTGAGGAAAGAAGAGACATATTAATAGATAAATTAAAAACTATAGAAGCAATAAATTGTCAAAAACCAGAGGGAACTTTTTATGCATTCCCTGAAATAGGTATGAATTCTATGGATTTTTCTAAAAAAGTTTTAAAGAAAGCTAACGTTGCTGTTACACCTGGATCTGCTTTTGGTGATGAAGGAAAAGGCCATTTCAGGATTTCCTTTGCTAATTCAGAAGATAGAATAAAAGAGGCAGTAGAAAGAATTAAACAGAACCTAGATAAAATACTTTAATTCAGAAACGAAAATATTTTATTC
>CAYPLQ010000131.1:0-3393 GCA_964411605.1 uncultured archaeon
ATTGAAGACATAAAGACAAAGTTGATGGATAAAGAACATCTTTTTAAAGAAGTTAAACCTTTTTTAATGAATTTAAATAAATCATTGAGGTTTAGTGATGATTTTAAAGAAAATAGTCCCGAAATGTTTAATCATATCTTAGTTAATGAATTGGAAATTAGATTAAACCAAATAAATAACTTAATAAATGAACATGAGGAATTAAAAAATTATTTATCTGATTTAAGAGATAAAATGAGGAAATTAAAAAATGAATGTCTTTAAAAAAAAATTTAGTTATTAATAATTTCTTTTACTTCTCCAATTCCCTTGCTTTTTCCTTCTCTGAAAATAAATTTTTGTCCTTCAAAGACACAATGTGGCCTAAATTTGAATTCTAATTTTACTTCAGAGGATTCTCCTGCTTTTAAATAATCTTTTTTGATTTCTTTAAATTCTGCAGCTTCTGAAATAGTTTCAATATGAATAACAGGTTCATATCCTTTATTTATTCTTGTTGGATGATTTAAAATCATTATATCTGCTTTAAATTCTCTAACAGTTTTTGGTTCAGCTTCTTTAGAACAAAGAGTCATTCCTCTTTCTAAATCAATTTTTTCTGCACCCTTTATTGAAACACCAATTATTTCGCCAGCGGAAGCTTCATTTATTCTGTGATGATGCATTTCTATAGATTGTGCTTTCACTTCATGGTATTTCCCTTTCTTATCAGGGCCTATTAGTAATTTTTCTCCTTCCTGTATCTCACCGTCTAGTACAGTTCCACTTATAACCTTTCCAACTCCCTCCACGTTGTAGATTCTATCAATGTACATTTTGAATGGTTCTTGGTTTTGGTCATTAATAGATGGAAGTGAATAAAATAAGTTATCAATTAATTGTAAGTTAGTTAAATTAACTGCAGATGTTTTGATGACAGGGATTATTGTCTTAAGGTCGTTTTCAACTATTGTTTTGATATCTTCATTTTTTTCAATTTTATAGGGAATTTTCCCAACTCTTTTAAGTAATTTATTAACTTCAGTTAAGCAATTATTCAGTCGCTCTTGATTAACTATATCAGTTTTTGTTATAGCAACAATAACAGGTAATTCCATAGCTAATAAAACACCAAGATGTTCTTTGGTTATATGAGTTACACCATCATCAGCTGCAATGACTAATAAGCCATAATCAAGTTTTTGTCCTACAATACCACGAATTGTTGTTTTTAACCAAGGTTCATGACCAACTGTGTCTACAAAAGAAACAACTTTAACAGATTTAGAAACTATTTCACTTCTTTCTTGACTATTTAATGGATTTCTTAACCTAATAGGGTTTCCATTGTTTTTAAAACCATAGACACCATAACTTAAGTCAGCACTTAGACCTCTTTCTATTTCATGTGGCTGAACATCAAAATAAACCCTGTTTTTACCTGCACCATCATCCGCTTCTCCTGTGACAAGGGAACCTATGAGGGAGCTTTTACCATGATCAACGTGCCCTGCGGTACCTACAATAATATGTTCCATGTCATCGGCTTTTGCAATAATCTTTATTTTCCCAAAAAACCCTTCTTTTGCAGAAAACTTTTTTATGTCTCTCAATCTTGAATTTACTTCATCAGAAATATTATTTATTACATGAACTGTTTCGTGGAATTTTCTTTCGTTTAAACCCTTTATCTCACCATTATCTTTAATACCAATAAAATAAATAGCGCAGCCATTTCCATTTAGCATCCTAAATTTCATTTGACTGGCTAAACTCTTTTTTATATCCTCTTTTAGATGTATATCTTTTCTCAAAACCTCTTTAAATTCAATATTCTCTTTTTCTCCTCTTTTTAGAACATCAAAGGGATTATTCATTTTTAATTAACCAAAGGTTTTAGGTAATAAAAAAATTTCTTTATTGTGCTTTAGAACTGGAATCTTTTTCCCTTCATCTCTTTTACCTAAAAAATCAGGTTTTTTTAATACAACGTTTTCGTAGTTCCAAGGATCAATTATTTGAGCCTCTTTTTTTGTTACTAAAGAAACAGTTCCTTTTTTTATTTCTTTTTTTTCACCAACTTTTTCAATATCCTTGTTCTTTAAATGTTTCCAATTGCGTCTAAAATTTTCTCCCGTGTCCAGCTTAATACCATTAATTGTTTTCCCTACATCTTGTATACCTATTAAATCCTCATTTACTCTAATTATATCTCCCTCTTTAAAAGAAGGTAACCTAACTGAGTAAGTTACTCTATGAACTTCTTGGCCATCACTCATACCGATTAACGAACTTGATTGAGAATAAGAACCACCAAAATCATCAATAATTGCTTTTGCGATTTTTTGTCCTAAATCACTTGTGCCAGCAAAAACATCTAAGCCACCATCAACTTCTTTAATTTCACCAATAAAAGCCATTCTTTTTGTTTCACTAGTCCTTTCAGACAAAGAAAATATTCTTTCCTTTATTTCTTTTATTTCTTCTTTGGTTAATTCCCTGCCTTTGCCTCTTATTTGTATAATTGATTCAAAGTAACCACCTGCGATTTTGCTACATCTCTTACATGTTTTTTTGTCTAATCTAACCTTTGTAGAAGTATTTAATAAAATAGGTTCATTTTCAATTTCCCCAAAAACCTCTATATCAAAATTAATTTGATCCCCACCGACTTCAGGATCCAATGTAATTCTAGGGTTTTTAACTTTTTTATGAACTCCTAATGAGGACATTACAGCTGATTCAGCAGCTTCGAGTTTGGGATTTTGTTGTGGTTCACGCCATTCTCCTTTTTCTTTAAATGACTCACATTTAACACAAAATTCAACGTCCAAGTAATCTGGGATCTTAATTAACTCTTTATCGCTTATAAAACATTCTAAGCAAATTTTTCCAACGTTTTTTTCTTTTTCTTCTCCACATGTAGGACAAAACATTATTTATATTTTTGTCTAAGAAATGTTAAATACTTCTAGTCAACTACTTCTCCCCAATAAAGATTAGAGAATGGTTTGTAAGTTAGCTCCGCTCACTTTTTCACAGGCTTATCTGAATTGCTTTATTGCTTCTTACAATAATTTTTGTTGCTTTTTGTTTAAACCTAGTTTAATTTTAAAGTTTTTTCTCCTAAATTCACCAAAGATATTTAGATATTATTTAACAAAGAGTAGATGTTGGCTTTCCTTATACACCAAAATCTTTGATTTTGGAAGAAATTTTTTAGCCAACTGATAAAGTTGAAAAAAGATTTGAAAAAGTTAGGACAATTAATTGGTATTCCAATGGAAATAGCTTTTTCTATAATTTCTTTTTCACTAATTGGTTATTTGATAGGTGATTATTTTTTTGGTGGATTATTTGGGGTAGTTGGTTTATTGTTAGGGACAATTTTTGGTTTCTTTAGTGGTGTTAGGT
>CAYPLQ010000132.1:0-3357 GCA_964411605.1 uncultured archaeon
AATAAATCCAGTTCAGGTGGATTAGGTTTGTATTTAATAAAAAAAATAATCAAAACCTATGGAGGAGAAATCAGGGTTAGGGATTCTGAGTTAGGTGGAGCGCGATTCGAAATTTATTTCCAAAGACCTAATTAAACCAAATATTTTTTTAAATTAACTTATTTCCATAGGGTTTATCGATAAAGAAAAGAATTTCTTAGTTTTTAGTTTTTTAGAGGTCTTTCCAATTTGTGATTTTTATTGCTAGTGCCATTGAAATTAAGCAAAACATGGTTAGTACTAAGTAAGGTATGAGTGCTTGTTCTGTATTTTGTTTTATAATTGTTTCCATTAAGCCTTGATGGAAGTAATATAGTGGCAGTGTTTTTGCTATTGTTTGCATATAATTTGGCATCATTTCGATTGGCCAAAAGGCACCTGATAAAAACATCATAGGAAATGCTATTGCGTTTCCAGCTCCATTAGCTGCTTCAACATCTTTTATTAATCCACCAAGCACTAATCCTATAGCTGTAAAGGCTATTGCCCCTATTATGATTAAACCGATTGCATATATGTTGGGATAGATTTTGATACCAAATATCAATGTACCTAAAATAACCATCACTATAGTTAATAAAAATGCAAGCAATGTCTGTTGAGCTAAGTTAGCAAATATCCATTTTGCTTTTGTTAATGGAGTGGAGGCTAATCTCTTCATAGTTCCATTTCTTCTATACTCTGTCACCGTTCCTGTTACACCTATAATTCCATTTGCCATTATGAATGCAGCTATTAAGCCAGGTAAATAGTAATCTGAGCCATCTATGTTTTCTTTTGCCACAGAACCCATAGTTACCTCTATGGTGCTGTCCTTAGCACCCATCATTTTTTGATTAAACTCATTGACCACACCACTTATGATTCCTTTAATTATTTCTGTGGCTTGATCTTGTTCATCAATCAATAGAAATATTTCTGCACTCTCTTGATTCCCTATCTGGTTCTCCCATCTCTTTAATGCATCTAAACCAAGTGTCAAATTCCTTTCTTCGCTTTCATTCATTTTATTTTGGTAACCATCTCTTATACGAATCATTGTGTCGAGTATAACATCGGTTCTTAATCCCATGCTTTTCTGGATTGCTTTTTCTTGGAAATCCCTAGGTATTACAAGTGCCCTAGAACTTGCTGACTGATTCTGTTTCATATACTTCGTTATGTTGATTTCTGGGTCAACCATGTCTACATTAAATGATTTTGTTGAATTTAAGGTTTCTATAAAGGTTTTTGAGAAATTAGTGGGTTCACCATCTGTTGTTATGTCCTTATTTTGGACTTGGATACTGTACTCTGTGGTTCCTTGACCACCAAATACTGTTCCAAACACTAAAAGCAACATCACTGGGAAGAGTATCGAAAAGAAAACTCCTGACTTACTTCGAAACCAGTTCTTCATTAAGCTCTTAAATAAAGAAAAAGTTGATCTCAAACCAATTCACCTCTCTCATTTATTTCGCCTCCTGCCAGCCTCAGAAACACTTCATCCATCCCTCCTTCTTCTACAGCTGCATCGTAGTTGCTTTGAAAGAGCGAGATAAGTGTTTTCCTCGCCTCTTTTCTATCTCCAAATATGCCTGTTAATTCCTCATTGCTTTCCTTTATTATTTCATCAGAATTTTTTCTAATTATTTCTTCAGCTTCACCGTATTTCTCCACGGTTACTTTTATTTCTCCACCAAATTTTTTTATTAAATTCCTTATAGAATCAACCATTTTTATGTCGCCATCAATTAATATTGCTGCTCGATCACTGAGTTCTTCAACTTCCTCCATGTAGTGAGTTGTGAGAACTATTGTTTTACCTGTTTCTTTTAAATCTCTTATCAGGCTCCATATTTCTCTCCTGGCTTGAGGATCAAGACCTGAGGTTGGTTCATCTAAGAACAATAGTTCTGCTTTTGATACAAGAGCCATTCCAATACCTACTTTTGTCTTCATTCCACCAGATAAATCATTGAATCTCTTATTTTCAAAGCTGGCTACACCTACTTTTTCTATAATGTCATCAATTCCTTCTTCTCCATAGATATCTGCCATTAACTGAATGTTTTCTTTAGCAGTCAATCTATCAAAGGTATTGAAGTCTTGAGGCATAACCCCTATGTTTTGTTTAATTTTTTCTTCATCCTCATATATATCTAAGCCAAGAACTTCTGCAGAACCAGAAGTAGGTTCTTTGAGGCATTCTAGGATTTCTACAGTAGTGGTTTTACCTGCTCCATTTGGTCCTACTAAAGAAAAAACCTCGCCTCTGTTTATTTCAAAAGATAAATCCTTTATAGCTACAATGTCCCCATATTTCTTAGTTAAATTATTTACCGAAACTGCTTTTTCTTTATCTTTCATTTTCAAGAAGCCTCTCTTTCCTAAATCTTTGATTTAGGGAGGAGTAATTGACTAGCAATCATTTTAACTTATCCGTTGTATTCAACTAAAAAAATAATAAAACTCCTTTTCTTTTTAAGGTACTGGTACTGCCGAAACAAAAGTCAATGTCATAACTAACTCTTATCTAACCTTAGTTTATTAAGTAGAATTGGTTGTTCTTAAAAAAATGTAATTAAGATCTAAAAACCAAAAAATTAGTTTTTGTTAAGATAATTTATTTTTATGTCTTTTTTTCGGTTTTTTTAGATGGATATCGAATTTTGTTCCACCTAGTTCAGAGTCCTTGACTTTGATTTCTCCGTTATACATTTTAGCGATTTTTTGAACGATGTACATAACTAGTCCTGTTCCTCCGGATTCTCCTTTGACAAATGTTTTTTCTAGTATTTTTTCTTTTTCTTTATCGGATAAACCTATTCCATCATCTTCAACAACAACCAAAACCCTATCTTTTTTTTCTTTAGTAGAAATTCTTATTTCGTCACACCCTGAATGCCGTAAAGCGTTTTCAATTAAATTATGAATAATTTCTTTTAAGAATAAACCACCTAATACACTAAAACCATTTATTTCTGACTCAATTCTGATGTTTTTTTCTTTAGCTATTCCTTTTTTGTCATTTATTGCTTCCTTTATGTATCCCTTGAATTCTTGTGGTTTTAATTCTCTTTGTTCTTCTTCTTTAACAGAAACAGTTTTTCTTAACTTATCAGCTAATTCAACAGTCTTTTTCACTGAATCAATAGCTTTTTTTATTTTCTCCCGGTTTTTTTCATCATCTATATCTTCTTTAATAATTTCTAAGTACCCTAAGACAACTTGGGCCTGATTCTTTAAATCATGAGTGAATAAGGACTCTAAAAATTCCTCCCTTTTTTCAGCTTCTTTTCTCTTTGAAATATCTCTCAAGACAACATAGATTAATTC
>CAYPLQ010000133.1:0-3349 GCA_964411605.1 uncultured archaeon
CAAACCACACCAAGTCGATAACGTAACAAACATACAAAAAGTTGAAGGAGTAGAGTTAGATCAGGTTTTTATTGGTTCATGTACCAATGGTAGGTATTTGGATTTAGAAGCGGTTGCAGAGGTTCTTGGAGATAAAGATTTTAGTGAGGAAGTAAGAACAATCATTGTTCCTGCTTCTAAAGATGTTTATGAAAAAGCAATGGAAAATAATTTAATTGAAAGATTTACTGATGCAGGTGCCTTAGTTCAATCACCTAGTTGCGGTCCTTGCATGGGCGGTAGTTTTGGTTTATTAGGTGATGGGGAAGTTGGTTTAGCAACTTCTAATAGAAATTTCCGTGGTAGGGAAGGCTCCTCTAAGGCAGAGGTTTATCTTTCTTCTCCAAAAACGGCAGCTGCATCAGCAATAAAAGGAGAAATATTTGATCCGAGGAGGATTTAAATGGGTAGAGCTTGGAAGTTTGGGGACGATGTTAGTACTGACGCAATAATTCCTGGAAGATACTTGACATCCAATGATCCAGAGGAATTAGCTAAACATGTTTTTGAGAGTGAAAGACCAGATTTTAGTGAAAAAGTAAAAGATGGTGATTTCGTTGTAGCTGGTGAGAACTTTGGTTGTGGTAGTAGCAGAGAACATGCTCCATTAGCTATTATTGGTTCTGGCGTCAAAGCAGTTATTGCGGAGAGTTTTGCTAGAATATTTTATAGGAACTCAATTAATCTAGGGTTATTGGTTCTGGAAATGGATGAAGTTGATAATATAAGTGATGGAGACGAATTAGAGCTTAAAGAAAAAGAAGTTATAGATAAAACCAACAAAAAATCATTTGAATTCAAAAAACACCCACAATTCATTAATGAAATAGTCCAAAAAGGTGGTTTATTGGAGTATATAGGAGAGGAAAAAGATGTATGAGGTTCCTGTCATCCCTGGAGATGGAATAGGTCCTGAGATAATTAGAGAAGGAAAAAAAGTACTTGAAGCTGCTGGAGAAAAACATGGTTTTAGCCTAAAATGGAAGGAATTACCTTATGGAGCAGAACATTACTTGGAAACAAAAGAAACTTTGCCTGAAGACGCTTTAAATGAACTAGAAAAACATAAAGCTATTTATATGGGGAGTGTAGGAGATCCAAGAGTAGAACCAGGCGTCCTTGAGAAAGGAATTTTATTGAAGCTCAGGTTTTATTTTGATCAATACATAAATCTGCGGCCTGTGAAGTTACTACCGGGTGTGGATTGTCCTCTAAAAAATCCTGGAGACATAGACTTCACTGTTTTGAGAGAAAATACCGAGGATTTTTACGTAGGTGTTGGAGGTAAGGCCAAAAGAGGAAGGTCTAAGCAAGATTTAGAGATAACTAGGCAATTATATAACCTAAAATTTGGATTAGATATTGAAAGTGATTCAGAAGAAATTGCTTACCAATTAGGAGTTATTAGTAAAGAAGGAACAGAAAGAATAATCGATTATGCGTTCCAGTTTGCTCAACAAAAAAACAAGGAAACAGTGACTGGAGTTGATAAGGCAAATGTTTTATCAGATATCTATGGTTATTGGAGAGAGAAACTTGAGGAAATTTCTGGGAATTACCCAGACATAGATCATGAATTCAATTACGTTGATGCAGCTACTATGTGGTTCGTTAAAAACCCTGAGTGGTATGAAGTGGTTGTTACACCAAATATGTTTGGAGATATAGTAACTGACTTAGGAGCAATGATACAGGGAGGACTAGGATTGGCTCCAGGAGGAAACATAAATCCAGAAGGAACAAGTATGTTTGAACCTATTCATGGAAGCGCTCCAAAACATGCTGGAAAAAACAAAGTTAATCCAATAGCAACTATTTGGTCAGGTGCATTGTTACTGGAGCACCTAGGGGAAACCGAAGCCAAAGAAGACATAGTTGATGCTATCGGCGAAGTACTTAAAAAAGGAGAAACAAAAACATATGACTTAGGAGGAAATTCTACGACAGAAGAAGTTGGGAACGTAATAGCAAAGAAGGTAAAAGAAAAATGAATGAAGAAGAAAAAGAAGAAATAAAAAATAAAGTATATAAAACCGAAGAAGGAATAGATATTCTTAAAGACCCAGAGAATCTTAAAGAAGAAATTCTCAATTCAATTTTTTTAAGCAACAAAAAAGAAATAGAAGAAGTTGATGAAAAAGACTTAGATGACTTAATTAAGGAATTTAAACAAAAAATAAACGAAAAAAAACAATAAAAACCTTTTTTGTTTTTTTTAGAATAATTATTTCTTAGGAAATTATTTGATAAAGATGAAAGAAAAAAACCTAGAATTAGCCACATTTGCAGGCGGATGTTTTTGGTGTATGCAACCAATTTTTGAAGAAATTGAGGGAGTAAAGGAAACCTTAGTCGGTTACACTGGAGGAGAAACAAAGAACCCAAGTTATGAAGAAGTTTCAACAGGAAGAACAGGTCATTTTGAAGCTATAAAAACAAAATATGATCCAAAAGAAGTTAGTTACAATGAATTACTTGAAACTTATTGGAAAAACATAGATCCAACTGATGAAGGAGGACAGTTCTCGGATAGAGGCCAGCAATACAAAACAGCTATTTTTTACCATAATCAAAAACAAAAAAAATTAGCCAAAAAATCAAAAAAAGAATTAAATCAATCAAATAAATTCGAAAACCCAATTAAAACCCAAATAATACCTTCAAAGGAATTTTATATAGCTGAGGAACATCATCAACACTATTACAAGAAAAAAACCAATCAATATAAGAGATATAAAGAAGCTTCTGGAAGAAAAGATTTTATAGAAAAAAAATGGAGTGGTGATGAAAAAGTGTTTGAAAAAAAAGATAAGGAGGAACTCAGAGATGAATTAAGTGAGTTAGAATACGAAGTAACTCAAGAAGAAGGAACTGAACCAGCTTTCGATAATGAGTACTGGGATAATAAAGAAGATGGCATATATGTTGACATTGTTTCTGGTGAACCACTTTTTTCTTCAAACGACAAATTCGAATCAGGAACAGGTTGGCCCAGTTTCACAAAACCCCTTGATGAAGATGAAATAATAAAAGAGAAAGAAGAGGATGGGAGAATAGAGGTAATAGCCAAAAAATCAGGTTCACACCTAGGACATGTGTTTGATGATGGACCCAACCCCACGGGAAAACGTTATTGTATGAACTCAGCGGCATTAGATTTTATTCCCAAAGAAAAATTAGAAAAAGAGGGCTATGGAGAATACAAGGAACTATCTGAATAATTTAAGATTAATTAATTTTTATAAAAAATAAAGGGTCCCGATAGGGTAGTGGACTATCCTAAGGGCCTGCGGAGCCTTTGACCCGGGTT